>CAYWNR010000012.1:0-18393 GCA_964459705.1 uncultured Gemmatimonadaceae bacterium
ACTGTCGCCCATCGGCCGCGAACCAGCTGGCCCACCCCTCGGCGCCGCGCTCCGCAGTCGCTTGGGCGAACGCGCGATCCGCGTTCAGCACGTCCTGCGGGTTGGGCGGCGGGCCCCAAGGAGGCCCGCACGCCGCGAATAGCAGCGGGAGCATGATCACCAGTGGAGAATGGATACGCATTGGCGCTCCTGAGAACAGGCGGTCGGTCAGCTCACCGTGCGGCGGGCGCTGTCAGGGTCGGATCCGCGAGCAACGCCTGCATCTGCGCGCGCGTCGATTCCTCCAAGGTCGCCAGCCCGAGGGTCGCGCGGCCGAGCGCGCGGTACAGGTCGGCGAGGTCCGCCGGCAGCACGGTGAGATGCGCGCGGACGGTGTCGACGTCGCCGCGCGCAATCGGGCCGGTGAGTGCGTCCGGGCCCGCGTCGCGCACGTTGGCAACGGTCCCTTCGATGAGCGTCGCGATGCCCTGGCGTGCGGCGTCACGCTCGATGCCCGCCTCCGCCATCAGGCGCTCGGCCGCCGCGGCGATGACCACCAGATAGTTCGACGCAATCACCGCGGCCGCGTGATAGGCGGCCTTGCCCGTTCCCGCCACGCGGACGGGACGCATCCCAAGTGCGCGCGCCAAGTCCACACCGGCCGCGCACGCCCGCTCGTCACCCGTGAGGGCGGCAACCGCCCCACGCAGGCGCGCGCGCGCGTCCTCAGGACGGGCAATGGCTTGCAACGGGTGGAAGCTCCCCAGGGCCGCGCCGGTGGATCGGAGCACGGCGAGCGGCGTCTCGTCGAGCAGTCCGGACAGGTGGAGCACCACGTGCCGGGATGAGACGGACCCACTCGCTCCGAGCTCCGCGGCGGCATCGGCCACCGCGTCATCCCGCACGGCGAGGAGTACCAGCTCGACCTGATCGAGCCATGGCGCCGGACCGCCCCAGGAAAGCGAAAGCGGCGGGGGAACATGCTTCCCCCGCCGCCCGTGCAGTTTGACCGTCAGGCCGGCGTCCGCCAGGGCGAGCGCGAGACCAAGTCCGGCTCGCCCCGTCCCGACGATCCCGACCGCCGTCACCGGTCCCGGCTCGGGTCCGCCTGTGCCGCGAGCTTGATCAGCTCCGCGGGAGTCTTGGCGCGCGCCAGCACGGACGTCGCCGCGCGCACTTGCGGGTCGCGGGCCACCTGTCGCTGGATTTCGGCCAAGCGCCCGAAGGTGTACCGCGCGATGTCGTCGCCAAGTTGCTCGTCCAGCAGTTGGCTGGCGCCACTGAATACCGAATCCGGAAGCGTGATGCCGCGATCCCGCATCTGCTGAATGAGGGCCCGGCGCATGGCCGGTGTCACGGTGAAGTCCTCGGACCCGATGGCTTGTTCACCCTTGAGCTGAAGGGCGTACGCGGTCAAGGCCGCTCGGTACTCCGGCGCGCGCGACCCCAGCGCCTCCGCGAACGTCTGCTCCCGGGTGGTCAGGGTATCCCCCGAGACGACCATGTCCGGCGTGATCCCCCCGCCGCCGTAGAGCAACCGACCGTCGTCCGTGTGGAACGTCGGTCGCGTCGAGTCAGGTTTCGCGGAGTCCGCAGTCGGGGCGATCGAGCGCGACGCGACCAGCAAGGAGTGTTGCGCGGGTCGCTCGAGCTGCCGGCCGCTCGGCGTGAACCAGCGGCCGGTCGTGAGCTTGAGGGCCTCGTTTCCCGAACCCAAGGGCACCACGCTCTGCACCAGCCCCTTCCCGAAGGTCGTCGTCCCGACGAGCAACGCGCGGTCGTGGTCCTGGAGCGCCCCGGCAATGATCTCCGCAGCGCTGGCGGAGTTCCCGTTCACCAGCACCACCATCGGCATGTCGGTCCAGTCCTGCGGCCGGGCGGCCTTGAACGACCCGGTCGCGCCCGGCGCGCGGCCGCGCGTCTCCACCACCACCTCGCCCCGATCGAGGAATAGATCGCTGACGGCGACGCCCTCATCCAGCAGGCCGCCGGGGTTGTAGCGCAGGTCGAGGATCAGCGAGCGCGCACCCTGCGCGCGCAGGCGCGTGATCTCGTCGTGTAACTCCTGCGCCGACCCCTGGGCGACCTGAATCAGCCGCACGAATCCGACCCCACCGGGCAGCACCATGCCGCCCTCCACCGAGGCCGCGTGAATCCGCTCGCGCACGATCGTGAACGGGATCGGCTTCGGGACGCCCGGTCGGGCGATGGTGATCCGGACCGGGGTACCCGGCGCTCCGCGCAGCTTGCTGACGGCCTTGTCAACGCCCCAATCGTGCGTGGATGTGTCTTCCACCGCGATGATCCGGTCACCCGGCTGCACGCCGATCCGTTCCGCCGGCGTGTCGGGCAGCGGGGTCACGACCTGAATCCACCCGTCACTCGCCTCGATCCGAATGCCCAGGCCGCCGTAGTTCCCGGTGGTACCGACCGTGAGGTTCTCGAAGTCCTGCTCCCGCAAAAAGACCGTGTACGGGTCCTTGAGCTCCTTCAGCATTCCGTCGATCGCGAGGTCGTACAGGTGACCCTCATCCAGAGAATCCACGTAGTACTCGGAGAGATAGGCCACGACGTTCTCGAACAAGCGGGCCTGCTGGTAGACATTGCCCGCCCGGTTGCTGCCGCGCTGCAGCAGCCATCCGCCCGAGACGAACGCCGCGAATCCCACCAAGCCAAACAACAATAGGTTCTTCCGATTCATGCTTGCTCCGTCGTGACCGCAGACACGGGTGAACCCCTTATGGGACCCGCGCCGCGCCGCTTTGTTTCCCGAGGGCGTGCGCTACCGCCTCCCACACCGCCCGCTCAACGAGCTCCGCCGACACCGTGGCATCCACGTGCACAATCCCGCGTCCGCTGGCCGACCGAAACGCCGCCGCGACCCGCGCATGAAAGCCGGCGTCGGCCTGTTCGAGTCGGTCGAGCACCTTCCCGTCCGCAACCTGGCGCGCCCGCCCGACTCCGGCGGGAACGTCGAGCACCACCGTAACGTCGGGTCGCAGCCCGCCGGTCGCCAACCCGTTCGCCGCCCGTACGCCATCGCCGTCGAGCCCCCGCCCGGCGACCTGATACGCCTCCGTCGAGAGGTCGTAGCGATCGCACAACACGATCGCGCCGCGCTCTAACGCCGGCCGAATGACCCGGGACACCAGGTCCGCCCGCGCGGCGAGCAGCAGGAACAGTTCCGCAAGGGGGGCAGCATCCAACGCGGGATCGAGAAAGACCCGGCGCGCGGCCTCCGCGACCGGCGTTCCCCCAGGCTCCCGTACCCGGACCAACTCGCGACCAAGCACCGCAAGACGCGCTGCCAGCGCCTCCGCGAGCGTGGTCTTTCCCGCGCCCTCCGGCCCTTCGATGGCGATGAACAGCCCCGTCACTCCCGGCTCAGGCCAGCGTGATGATCGGGCTCGCCGCGCCGCGGCGGATGCCCTCCATGATCTGCTCGTTCACCCGCAGCATCAACTTGTCGAAGTTCGCCTGCGCCGCGACGACCGCCTGGTAGTTGGGATCGCCCTGGATCGTACCCAGCAACCCGTCATACTCGTCGATGAGCGGTTGCGGTGGCTCCCGCCCTTCCCCGGCGGACCGCTCCAACTGTTCCGCCAGCGCATGCAGCCGCCCCATCTGGTCCTGCAGCCCTTGCAGGTCTTTCACCTGCTCGTGGGCCCGCTTGAGCGCCTTGTACTCGTCGCTCTGCCCGATCAACCGACCGAGGTCCACCGCCTTTTCCTGAATCACGCCAGCTCCCGTGTGGCGAGCAGATATCGCTCGCTTCCAAACAAATCCCGCTCGACACGGGCGTTGGTCCAGCCATAACGCCGTGCGAGCGCGAGGGCCTGACTGGCCCTCCGGCAATCTACCTCTATCCCGAGGAGCCCGCCCGGAAGGAGGTTCGCGCCCGCGGACCGCACTAGGGCCGCCGTGTGCGACAGTCCATCCGTGCCACCGACGAGCGCCACGCGGGGTTCATGCTGGCGCACGCCCACGTCCAGCCCGTCCCATTCGGCGGTCGTCACGTAGGGTGGGTTGCTCACGATCACGTCCGCCTGCTCCGGGCCCACGGCCCAGAGCAAGTCCCCCTCCCGAAACTCCACCGGCGTTGCCGCACCGACGCGTTCGGCATTGCGGCGGGCCACCGTCAGCGCCGCGGGCGAGACATCCGACGCGATCACCCGCGCGAACCGCCCTTCCAGCGCGAGGCTCAAGGCGATGCACCCACTCCCCGTGCCAACATCCACCGCCAGTCCCCAGCGGGCGCGCTCGCCGGCCCACCGGAGCACGTGGTCCACCAGGCCCTCGGTTTCCGGTCGGGGGACCAGCACGCGACGATCCACCTCGAGGTCGAGCGCCCGGAAGGCCGCCGTGCCTGTCGCGTAGGCCGCGGGCTCGCCCGCCGCCCGACGGCGCACGGCCGCCGTGAAGGCCCGCGCGACCTCGGACGTGACCGGCGCTTCGCGCCGTTGCCACACCTCGCCTGGCGACGTATGGGCAACGGCAGCCCACAGCTGCAGCGCCTCCCGCCGGCCGTCCCAGACGCCCGCCGCCTTGAGCACCGCCGCTTCCCGATCCAACAGGGAGCCGACCGTCGTTGAGGTATCTCGGACCGTGGTCATATGGCCACCCGTTCGGCCCGGCGCGCAGCCTGCAGCGGGGTCAGCAGCGGGTCCAACTCGCCGTCCATCACGTCCGCGAGCGCGTAGAGCGTGAAGTTGATCCGGTGGTCCGTCACGCGGTTCTGCGGAAAGTTGTACGTCCGGATCTTGGCGGAGCGATCCCCGGTTCCGACCATCGCGCGACGTTCCCGTGACCGCGCCGCTTCCTGTTCGGCAATCATGCGATCGAGCAACCGCGCCCGGAGCACGTCGAGCGCGCGCAGCTTGTTCTGGAGTTGCGACTTTTGGTCCTGACACTGCACGACGAGCCCCGTGGGAAGGTGTGTGACGCGCACGGCGCTGTCCGTCGTGTTCACGCTCTGACCGCCCGGTCCCGAGGAGCGAAATACGTCGATCTTGAGGTCCCTGTCCTCGAGCGTGACGTCCACGTCCTCGGCTTCCGGCAGGACCGCCACCGTGGCCGCCGAGGTGTGAATCCGCCCCTGCGCTTCCGTTTCCGGGACTCGCTGTACGCGGTGGACGCCCGACTCGTGGCGCAGGAGGCCGTAGGCCCGTTCACCCCGCACGGCGAGCACGGCCTCCTTCAGGCCGCCCACGTTCCCTTCGTGGCGCTCGAGCACTTCGACCCGCCAGCCACGCCGCTCCCCGAAGCGCGTATACATCCGGACCAACTCCGCCGCAAACAGCGCCGCCTCGTCCCCGCCGGTGCCGGCGCGGATCTCCATGATGACGTCGCGATCGTCGATGGGGTCGGGCGGTACCAGCAGCTCGTCCAACTCACGCTCGAGCGCGGCGGCCTCCGGTTCCAGCCGCTCGCGGTCTGCGCGGGCCAGCTCGGCGAGCGCCGGGTCGGCGTCGCGGGCCAACTCGCGGGCCTGCGCGAGGTCGTCGGTCAGCTTGGCTAGGCGTTGCGCGATGTGGCGGATCTTCGCGAGCCGCGCGTGTTCGCGGCCGAGCGCGCCGAGCCGTTTGGGGTTCCGCGCGGTGGCGGAGTCCGCCAGCGCCCGCTCGACTTCATCCGCTCGGGCGAGCGCGGCGGCCAGCCGCGCGTCCTCACTCACGCGCTCTGGGACGTGCTGCTCCGGCCGTACCGCCTCTGGAACCGCTCGACACGCCCGGCCGTATCCACCAACTTCTGCTTGCCAGTGAAGAACGGGTGGCACTTCGAGCAGATTTCAACGTGGATCGACGGCTGGGTAGATCGCGTCTCCCAAGTGTTGCCGCAGGCGCACGCGACGGTGGCGCGCTGATACGTCGGGTGGATGTCCGGCTTCACGGCCAACTCCTGATGCTCAGGGTATCGGGAAACATGGAAGTATAACGGAGGCAGGAACTTGGCGGCAAGCCACTGGCGTACGCGCCATTTGACACCCCTACGACTGGACGGTAGTGTTGGGTGTTTTCCTGCCGTGGCGGCGAGGTGGCCGTGAGCGTGGTGCAGACCCTGCGGGGCGTTCCCCTGTTCGCCCACTTGGGGGACCAGGAGCTCGGGCGGCTCGCCGCAGCCGTGCGCGAACGCTCGTACCCGCGAAACAGCGTCATCGTGTTCGCTGAGGATCCTGGCGACGCCCTCTTCGTGGTGGCGGCGGGACAGGTGAAGGTCGTGCTCGGGGGTGAGGACGGACGGGAAGTGATCCTGGCGGTGCTCGGCCCCGGCGATTTCTTCGGAGAGCTCGCGCTGATCGACGACCAGCCGCGGTCGGCGCACGTGATCGCCATGGAGGACGCGCGCCTGCTGGTGCTGCGGCGCGAGGGCTTCCAGCGGGCGCTCGAGGCCCACCCGCGCATCGCCCTTGGGATGTTGCGGGCGTTGGCACGACGCCTGCGCCGCGCGGATGATACGATTGGCGGGCTCGTCCTGCTCGACGTGTTTGGACGCGTGGCGCGGGTGCTGCTCGACCTCGCTGAAGAGGGACCGGACGGGCTTGAGGTGCCGCGGGTCACACACGCCACGCTGGCCCAGATGGTCGGCTCCAGCCGCGAGACGGTGTCGCGCACGATGAGGCAATTCGCCGACCGCGGGCTAATTGCGGTGACGCGTCGGGGGATCCAGATCGCTGACTTGACCGCCTTGCGCGCCGCGGCCCGACTCGCGTGACCGGGATCACCCGCTCCAGGTGACGGTACTGCTTGCCGCGGTCCGCAAGGAGACGGTAGGATGGGTGTAGATGCCTGATCGGCCGGGCGCATGACCTGCCGGGTCACCCTCTGGGGAGCCCGTGGCTCGATCCCGACACCGGGACCGCTGACGGCGCGCTACGGCGGCAATACGTCGTGCGTGACACTGCATGCGGACGGCCCGGAAGGGCGTAGCTTGGTCATTTTGGACGCGGGCACGGGTATTCGCCCGCTGGGGCGGGCGTTGGTAGAGGCGAGCCAGGAGCCCCTCGTGGCGGATCTCCTGATCTCACATACGCATTGGGACCATATCCAGGGATTGCCGTTCTTCGCGCCGTTCTACGACGAGCGGAGTCACATCCGGATCTGGGGGGCGCGGCAGGGCCAGGTGCCGCTGGAACAAATCCTGCGCGAACAAATGAACCCGGTCGTGTTCCCGGTCCCGCTCCATCAACTGGACGCGACCCTGTCGGTCACGCACGTGGAACCGGGGTCCTTCGGTGTGGGGACATTTGACGTTCGTGCGTTGCGCATGCGGCACCCCGGCAATACCCTGGCGTACCGGTTGACGCCTCGGACCGGAGGGCCGAGTGTGGTGTTCGCGCCGGACAACGAGCTCGGACCGGGCGGCAACTACGACGTTGGACCGACGTGGCGCAGAGATTTGGTAGCGTTCATCGCCGGCGCGGATTTGCTGGTTCACGACGCCATGTTCACGGCGGACGAGATGGACCGCTACTCGGGGTGGGGCCACTCGTCGCACGTGGAGGCCGTGGCGCTCGCGCTCGAGGCTGGCGTTCGACGGCTCGTGTTGTTCCACCATCGTCCCGAGCGCACCGACGACGCGCTGGACGAGTTGTTCTCGGACGCGCGCATGCGGGCGGCACGTGGCAACGGCAACCTCGAGGTGATTGCGGGGTTCGAAGGGTTGGAAATCTCTCTCTAGCGGGGGCCTGGTCTATGCGGTGGCTTACACTCTTCACAGCGATGGCGATGGTGGGCGGGCTGGGCGTCCAGCCGCTCGCGGCACAAGACTCCCGACCGGGAATCGCGGTGCTGCCGTTCAACAACGGCGGCTCGTACGGCCAGGAAGCCGAGGACTACGCGGCACTCGAGGTCGGCATGCAGCAAATGCTCACCACCGAGTTCGCGATGAACCCGGGGCTTCGGGTCGTGGATCGCTCCCGGCTCAAAGAGTTGATCGGGGAGCAGGATCTGGGCGCGTCGGGGCGGGTCGATGCCACGACCGCGGCGAAGATCGGCAAGCTGGTCGGCGCAAAGTTCATGGTCATGGGCGGGTTCGTGGACACCTGGGGCAACATGCGCCTCGACATCCAGATCGTGAACACGGAGACGTCCGAGATCGTGAAGGCGGACCGGTCGACGTTCAAGCGGGAGGATCTGTCCACCGCCATCGTCAACGCGGCCTCCAAGGTCACGAAGGATCTCTCGCTGCCGGCACTGCCCAAGGAAGTGCAGGCTAAGCGCGAGGAGCGGGCGAAGCAGATCGACCCGCAGGCGGTGGCCTACTACACGAAGGGGCTGCTGTATCAGGATCGCGGGAACACGGACCGGGCCAAGGAGCTGTTCAGCAAGGCCATCGCGGCGTTCCCACAATACACCGAGGCCCAGGATGCCCTCCGCCAGATCGGGGGCTGAGCCACTCTCGTCGTGACTGCCCCGATCGCCGCCCTCGGCCGGGGCACGACGCGCCGGGTCGCCCGTGTGGGCGCCCTGGCGCGTTTCACATTGCGGATCTTCGGAGGCTGGACGACCCTCACCGGCGGCGGCCGGCGCGTCGTCCGCCGCGTCCTGCTCAATCAGATCTGGTTCACGGCCCTCCAAGCCGTTCCCATCATCATCGTCCTGGGCGGCATCCTCAGCTACCTCGTGATTTCCCAGGCGGTCCGCGAGCTTGGGCGCTTGAACGCCACCGAGCTGATCGGGACCCTCATCGTGGTCGCCATCGTTCGTGAGCTGGGTCCGCTCCTCACCGCCATCGCGGTGGCCGGACGGTCGGGCACCGCGATCGCGGCGGAGCTCGCGACGAATACGGTGATGGGCGAGGTCCGGACCTTGGAGGGCATTGGGGTCGATCCCTTTCAGTACCTCGTGCTCCCGCGATTCGTCGCCGCGGTAGTATCGGTGACGACGTTGATCCTGTTGTTCGACATCGTGGCCGTTCTGGCCGGACTCGGCGCGGCGGCAACCAATGGCATGAGCAGCGCCCGGTACTTCGACATCGTCCTGCGATCGGTGAGTTTTCGGGACGTCTGGCTGACGCTCGGCAAGGGCGCGGTGTTCGGCGCGGTGATCGGCATCGTGCCGAGCTTCCACGGCCTCGGCGTCCGCCGGGGGCCCACCGGCGTGCCGGTGGCCTCGAGCGAGGCGGTGCTCGTCAGCATCGTGCTGATCTTCATCTTCTCCGCCCTCTTCGTCGCGGTGCTGCGGTGACGGCTCCCCTCGTGTTGGAGGATGTCGCGCTCAGTGGCGCAAAGCCGGCGACGATCACCCTCACGGTGCCGCCGCACCGGGCAATTGCGGTCGTGGGCGAGGCGGCGACGGGCCTCGACCAGCTCGCCCCGATCATTCTCGGCCTGCGACGTCCCGCGAGCGGGCGGGCGCTGGTGTTCGGCGAGGAGGTGGGCGCGATGGGCCGGCGCGCGGCGCTCGCCTTTCGCCGTCGCGTCGGATACGTTCCCGAGGGTGACGGGCTCCTCCAGAACCTGTCGCTGGAGGATAACATCGCCCTGCCGCTGCAATTCGCCGGCGATCTCTCGCCTCGGGAGCTCCACGGACGGCTTCGCGTCGTGCGCGCGGCGTTCCGCCTCACGAACGCCGGCGGCCTGCGACCGGCAGATGCGGACGACGAGCAGCGGCGCCGAGCGGCGTTCGCCCGGGCGCTCGTGTTCGACCCGTCGCTCGTCATCCTCGCCCAGCCGTTCGACGGCATCGGGACCCGCGCCGCCTCGGAACTCCTCGATCTTGCCCGCGGGGGCGAGACGGTCGACGGACCGCGGCGCACGGTATTCGTGACCAGCCAGGCGCTGGCGGAACGGCTGCGGGCGCGCATCGAAGACCACTACCGGATCGTGGGCGGCACCCTGCGACCGGAGTCGTGAGGGGCGCGTGACCACACAGCGGACCGACTTTCTGGTTGGCCTCTTTGTCCTCGTCGCGGTGGGCGTGGTGGTAGGACTCGCGATCGTGACGAGCGGACTTGGCGAGCGGCGCACGATCTTCTACGTTCGCACGCCGTCGGCGGACGCGCTGACCCAGGACACGCGGGTCGTCCTCCGCGGTCTGGATGTGGGCCGCATCCAGGACATTAGTCCCGTCGTGGACTCCGTGACCGGCTCGTTGGAGTTCGTCGGCCGCCTTTCCGTGCGGGAGCGCTTCCCCAACGGTACCGAGCTTCGCCTCCCGCGCGGGACCCGCGCGGAGGTCGTTCAGCCCACGCCGATCGCCGCCGCCGTGGTCGACCTCATCCTCCCCGAGGTCCCGCAGGGCGGTGCGTATCTCGAGCCGGGGGATACGATCCCGGCCACCCGACCGGAAGGAGTCCTCGAAGCCCTGACGGCCATGGCGGCCGACCTGCGAGGCGAGATCCAATCCACACTCCAGGACACCCGACGCCTGCTCGTCCGCACCACGGCCGCCGTGGAGGACACCCGGCAGCTCATGGCGGACAACAGTCCGCTCGTCCAGGATGTGTTGCACCGGCTCAGCGCCAATCTCGAGCGGTCCGATCAGTTGCTCGCGGACGTCGGTCCCCGCATCGGCCCGATGAACGACAGCCTGCTCGGCACGCTGAGCGACACCCGACGGACGCTCATGAGCGCGGACAGCGTGCTCCGCCTAGTCGGAGCCATCGCCGCCGAGAACCGGACCTACGCGCGGGAAATCGCCGAGCGGCTCTTGCGAACGGCCGTCGTTCTAGAACATTTCAGCGACCAGATCAGTCGCCGCCCCGCCCGTCTGCTCACCGGAGTGACCCCACCGCCCGACTCGCTGCGGCTCCCTCCTCCGGACTCGGCGGGTGGCCATCCTGACTCAACCCGAGGACGGCCGTGAAGTACCAGCTGCTGCACGCCCCCACGTGGGATCCGTCCCCATACGCGACCGCGTTCGCCGCGGAACAGGTGACGACGCGCCGGATTTCCATGCCCGGAGAGCTCGTTCCCGCCGAAGTGCCCACGGCGCTGATCCTGGACGGGCCGAGTCGGGATCGGTTCCCCCTCGGCGCGCTCCGGACGTTCGTGGACCAGGGGGGCGCGTTCGCGGTGCTCGGAGTCGCCGATGAGCGGGACCTGCCGGAGCAGTTCCCCGCGGAGCTCGTGACGGCGTTCCTGCCGGCGGGACCCGGCCAGCGACAGATGCTGGTGGCGCTTCGGTCCGCCTACCGGGAGGCTGCCGCCCGTACCGAAGCGACGCGGGCTCGACTGGAGGCCGCGAGCCGTACGAAGGAGCTGGGCGAGCTCACCCGGATCGGCATGGCCCTCTCCACGGAGCGCGATCTCAACACCCTGCTCGAGATGATCCTCTCGCAGGCGCGCGAGCTGTCCGCCGCAGATGCCGGCAGCCTCTACCTCGCCGAGAAGACGGACGATGGCGCACGCCGGCTCCGCTTCAAGCTGACACAGAACCACAGCCGGCCCGAGATCCCCTTCGTCGAGTTCACGATTCCGATCGACAAGGCCAGCATCGCGGGCTATGTCGCCAGCACCGGCGCTCCGCTGCTGCTCGACGACGCCTACGAGCTGCCGCCCAACGTCGAGTACTCGATGAACAAGTCGATCGACGAGAAGTACGGCTATCGTACGAAATCGATGCTCACGATTCCGATGAGCGACCACAAAGACCAAGTCATCGGCGTCCTGCAGCTCATCAATCGGAAACGACAATTCCGCGAGACCCTCCGGACGCCCACAGATTTCGAGGAGTCCGTGGTCCCGTTCAGGGGCCGAACGGTCGAGCTGGTCTCGTCACTGGCGGGTCAGGCGGCCGTCGCCATCGAAAACAGTGAGCTGTACGCGAGCATCGAGCGCCTGTTCGAGGGATTCGTCAAGGCGGCGGTCATCGCCATCGAGCAGCGCGATCCGACCACCTTCGGTCACTCGGGGCGCGTGGCCAGCATGACGGTCGCCCTGGCGGAAACCGTGGACCGGGCCGGCGACGGCTCGTACCGGCAGGTCGGGTTCACCCGGGAAGAGCTCCGCGAGATCCGCTACGCGGGCATGCTCCACGACTTCGGCAAGGTCGGCGTCCGCGAGCAGGTCCTGGTGAAAGCGAAGAAGCTCTACCCGCCGGACCTGTCGCTGATCAAGCAGCGCTACGCCTTCATCCGTCGCACGCACGAGCGCGACTTCGAGCGGCAGCGCGCGGACTTTCTGGAGCAGCACGGTCACACGAACTACGAGGCGTTCCTCCTGGAGCTGCGGCGGCAGCACGATGAACAACTGGCAGACCTCGACCGATTCATGAAGCTGATCGGCGAGTCCAACGAGCCCACGGTCTTGCCCGCAGGGAACTTCGAGGAACTGATTCGGTACGCCGAGGAGCGGTTCCAGGACATCGAGGGCCACGACCAGCCGCTCCTCACCGACGACGAGGTCCGCTTCCTCACGATCCGCAAAGGGAGTCTCGACGAACAGGAGCGGCTCGAGATCGAGAGCCACGTGTCGCACACGTACAAGTTTCTCTTGACCATTCCGTGGACCAAGGAGCTGAGCAACGTCCCGTACATCGCGTTCGGGCATCACGAGAAGCTGAACGGGAGCGGCTACCCGCGCAGAGTGACCAGCGAGCAGATTCCGATTCAGACGCGGATGATGACAATTGCCGACATCTTCGACGCCCTGACCGCGTCGGACCGTCCCTACAAGCGCGCCGTTCCCATCCCGCGCGCGATGGACATCATGGCGGAAGAGGTCAGGGACGGCATGCTGGACGCAGAGTTGTTCCGGCTCTTCACCGAAGCGAAGGTGTTCGAGCGCGTGAACGAAGGCGGTTGAGCGCCGTCGTCATCACGGCGACGTCCCCCACCCTCCCCCACCCGGGGTTTCGATCCGCAGGACATCGCCCGGCTGGAGCGAGCACACCACCCGTCCATCCACCGGCTCACCGTTCACGAAGTTGCGACCCACCGCCCCATCCGTACCGCCGCGCGCGCCGCGGGGGGGATGGCGGCGGCGCTCCGAGATCACGCTCGCGTCGATCGGCGCGAGGGCTTCGTACTCGCGAATGACGCCCTCGCCACCGCGGAACGCTCCCCCGCCCCCCGACCCTCGGCGCAACGCGTAGGTACGGACCCGCATGGGATGGTCGAGCTCGAACGCTTCGATGGGTGTGTTGCGCGTATTGGACATGCCAACGTGGACGCCGGACGGACCGTCGCCCCGCGCGGAGGCGCCCTGCCCGCCGCCGAGGGTCTCGTAATAGGTCCAGCCCGCACCGCCAAACACGATGTTGTTCATCGTCCCCTGCCCCTGAGCGGGCACCGCGGCGCCCTCCAGGGCGGAGAACAACAGATCCGTGATGCGCTGGGACGTTTCCACGTTGCCCGCCGCGACCGCAGACGGCCAGCCGGCGTTGACCAGGCATCCCGTGGGCGCCCGCACGGTCACGACGCGCTGCACCCCGCCGTTCGTCGGCACGTCCTCCGCCGCCAGGCACCGGACCACGAACAGAGCCGCCGAGCGCGTGACGGAGATGGGGCAGTTCACGTTGCCACGGGCCGCGCCCGCCGTCCCGGCGAAATCGCAGATCAGGCGTCCGCCCGCGACCGTGATCGAAACGCGCAGCTCGAGATCCTCCGCGTCCACGCCATCGCCCTCGAGCCAATCAACGGCCGTGTAGACGCCATCCGGTACCGCCGCCGCCAACGCGGCAACGGTCCGACGCTCGGCGTAGTCGAGCAGATCCCGCCCCGCCTGCTCCACGAACACGCGGCCCCGCTCCGCCACGACGGCACGATACCGTTCGGCCCCACGCTCGCACGCGGCGAGCTGGGCCGCGAGGTCACCACGCCGCATGGCCGGCGTGCGCACGTTGGCGAGCACGAAGCGCTCCATGGCGGGATCCACGTCACCGTCCCGCGCCCAGCGCACGGGCGGGATGATGAGTCCTTCCTCGAACACGGAGCGGGAATTCGGCGGCATGCTGCCGGGCCGGGACCCGCCAACATCCGAGTGATGCGCGCGCACGACCGTGTAGCCCGCCACCGTCCCGTCCGCGTCAATCGCGTGGACCAGTGTGATGTCCGGTAGGTGCGTGCCTCCCATATAGGGATCGTTGAGGATGAAGGTGTCGGCTGCCTGCGCGCCCAGCGCCCGCACGGCCGCCACCGCTTCCGGCATGGCGCCGAGGTGGACCGGGATGTGCGCGGCCTGCGCGATCATCACGCCGTCCGCGTCGAACAGCGCCGCCGAGGAATCCCGTCGTTCGCGGATATTGGGGGAGAACGCGCTGGCGACGAGCAGCGTCCCCATCTCCTCCGCCATGCCCGCGAAGGTGTGAGCCATGACCTGGAGATCGATGGGGTCAAGCATCGGCGGACGGGGCGGACGGGGCCGACGGGGCGGACGGGGCGGACCCGGCGGACCCGGTGGATCCGAGGATCGTAGGCAGGCCTGCAGCTACCATCATTGCCGCTCCACGAGCAACGCGCCGGTTGCGTGCACGGTCGCGCGCCATCCGGGTTCGATCCTCACCGTTGCGTCCGGGAGCGGGACCGTGACGGGACCGGCAAGCTCGGCGCCCGACTCGAGACTCGTGGGCCCGCCGAACAGCGTTCCGCCACTCCACCCTTCCACGGTCCCGACGACCCGTACGTTGACGATCTCGACCGGGCGGGCCGGATCGGCGTGGCCGAACCGCAGTCGGTGCGCGACGTGGAATCCCTCGGCGACGGCCGACAGTCCATCGTTCGCCGCCACCGCCACCTCGTAGCCCTGTCCGGCGTAGCGACACTCGACGACGCGCGTGAGCGTTGCGTTCCCGAGCGCACGCCGCACGTCCTGCTCCACCGGGGCCACGAGCGCCTCCCATGCCTCGACGGACAGGTCGGTGGTGGTTTGATGGACGGACCGGACGCGCTCGACCCTGGCCGGCGCCGCCGCGAGCCCCAGCGCTGACAACACGCCTGGGTGGGGCGGCACCAACGCGCGGGTCATTCCCAGCGCGTCGGCCAGGCGGCAGGTGAAGAGGGGGCCGGCCCCGCCGAAGGGCACGAGCGTCATGGTGCGCGGATCGAGTCCGCGCTCCACGCTCACCCTGCGAAGGGCGCGCACCATATTCGCCACCACGACCTCGACGATGCCTTCGGCGCAGCGTTCGAGATCCAAGCCGGCGGCGCGTGCCAAGCCGCTCACGACGGTGTGCGCCGCGCGCGCGTCCAGCCGCAGCTCCGACGCGAGGGGCGCCGCCGGATCCAGCCATCCCAACACGACGACCGCGTCCGTCACGGTTGGCTCCGTGCCGCCGCGACCGTAGCAGGCCGGGCCGGGCACCGCGCCCGCGCTCCGCGGGCCGACCCGCAGCGCGCCACCGGTGTCGAGCCACGCGATACTGCCACCACCGGCCCCAACGGTCTCGATGAGCACGTGCGGCAACGCGATCGGCACACCACCGACCTCACCCGCGGACTGCATCAACGGCTGCCCGTCGATCACGACGCTCGCGTCCGCACTCGTCCCACCCATGTCCAGCGTGAGCAAGCGCCGCTCCCCGATCGCCGCGCCCAGAAGGCGCGCCCCTTCCACACCACCCGCGGGTCCCGACAGGGCCAACGACGTCGCGCGCTCGCTGGCCTGGGCCGGCGACAGGGTCCCGCCATTTGAGGCCATCACACGAAAGCCGCCAATCCGCCGCCGCGCAGCCTCCACTTCGAGCCGCTCGAGATACCCCCCCACGACCGGCCGCAGATACGATTCCGCGACCGTCGTGCCGAAACGCTCGTACTCGCGGAACACCGGGAGCAGCTCACTGCTCGCCACCACCGGCGTCCTCGGCAGCGCCAGCCGGATTGCGCCCGCCAGGCGGCGCTCGTGCGACGCGTCCCGGAACCCGAAGAGGAGCCCCACGGCAACCGCGTCCGGGTCGAGCGCGCGGACCGCGGCAACCACGCGCCGCACCTCCTCGTCGCTCAACGGCGTCACCTCGCCATCCGCGCCCATCCGCGCGCGGGCCCCGACGACGTCGCCGCGCGCGACGACGGGAGGCAGGTGCTGGCGCGCCAAGTCGTACAGGCTGGCGCGCTCCTGGCGCGCGAGCCAGAGCAGGTCCTCGAACCCCGCGGTCGTGACGAACGCCACCCGCCCCCCCCGGCGTTGGAGGAGCGCGTTCGTCGCGACGGTCGTCCCGTGCAAGAGGGCGGATACGTGATCGGCGCCGACCGCGTCGACCGCGTTCCACAGCGCCGCCGCCGGGTCGTCCGGCGTCGACGGCACCTTCGCCAGGCGGACCGTCCCATCCGCCTCCAGCGCCACCAGGTCGGTGAACGTCCCGCCGACATCCACGCCGACACGCATCAGGAACGCTTCCACCACGCGGCGACGCACAACGCCGCGGTTCCCATTAGGCTCAACAGTCCGACCCAATCGCCCAACCGCGTGTAGATCGTGCGTACGTCCGTCGTCTCGACGCGCGCCAGCACGACCGTCTTCTCGCCCAGCCGCGTGCGATCGTGGATCCGGCCCAGCGGATCCACCACGCCGCTGACGCCGGTGTTGGCGGCGCGGGGAATCCCCACCCGGTTCTCGATCGCGCGCATCACGAGATGCGCCAGGTGTTGATACGGGCCGGCCGTTTTTCCGAACCACATATCGTTCGTGATATTGACCACGAAGTCCGCGCCCATGGCGCGGTAGCGGCGCGTGAGGTCCTCGAACGCCGACTCGTAGCAGATGATCACGCCGAAGCTTCCCAGCCCCGTGTCATAGAGGGCCCCGGGTTCCCCGACGCCGAAACCGCCAAAGAACTTGAGGTGAAACCAGCGTGGGTTGAGGAACGGCACCCGTTCCGTGATCGGCACCAGGTAGCGCTTGTGATAGACCGGATAGCCAGCACGCGAACCGGTGCTGTCGAAGAAGAAGGCTGCGTTGTAGTACTCGTCGCCGGGTGGCTGATGCAGTCCGCCAATCAGGAACGGGGTGTGATAGGCGCGCGCGAGCATGCCGATCGGCACCTCGAAGCGCGGATTGGGAAGCCACGCGGTGACCGCCGCTTCGGGCCAGAGCACTATCCCGGGGTGGTCCATCTCGAGACCCTGCCGCGACAGCGCGAGCAGGTCGCCGAAGACTTCGTTCGGCCCCCGCTCTTCCCATTTTTCCTCGTCGTTCGGTTGTACCAGCACGACGGTGCCAAGGGGACGCACCGGCAGCGTGCGCTCGCGCCACCGGCCGTACGCCAACGCCGCGAGCACGCCCGCGCCAACCGCCACCAACCGGAGCGCGGCGCGGCGCCGCCGTCGCTCGACCCACGTCATCGCGAGCACGGTGTTCGCGACCACGAGCAGGAACGTGACGCCGCGCGCGCCGACCACATCCGCGATCTGCACGAGCGTTGGGTACCCGGTGAGCGACGTTCCCAATCCCAGCCACGGGAACCGGATGTCCCCCTGGTGTCCGACCCACCACTCGAGCGCCGTCCACAGAATGGGCAGGACGACCGCGTAGGGCAGCCCCGTGCGGCGCACGATCTCCCCCGTCGCGCCAAACAGCACGGCGCTGTAGCACGCGAGGATCAGGATCGTGGCCGCGTACCCGAGGCCCGACAGCGGCGTGAAATGCCACAGCGCGACGACCATCCAGTTGAGCACGAGCCCCTGACTCAACAACCCGTACCAGAAGCCCTGCACCACGCGGCGCCGGAACGGACGCGCATCGTCCGCGGCGCCCACGATCAGCCAGACGACGGGAACGAGACAGACGAACGACGGGAGAAGCAGGTGAAACGGCGGATAGGCGAGTGTGAGCAGGATCGCCCCGGCGCCGACCAGGAGCCAATCGTGTCGCGGGAGCGCGAGACCGCGTCCGACGTTCACACGGAGACGGCGTGCCCCTCGCGCGCGGACCGGTAGATCGCGTCTACGGTCCGGTGCAGGAGCAACTGGTCGTCGAGCACCGGCGCCTGCACCTCACCCCGCGCCGCGGCGAGAAACGTCGCCCATTCGGCGCGGTACGACGCCGCGATGAGATTCTCCCGCGCCGCCGTCCCGAACGGCGTGACGTTGACGGCGGCGCCGTGCAGCTCCTTGAAGACGGTCAGTGGGGCAATCCGCGCCGAGCCCCGCTCGCCGAGGATGTCGAGCCAGAAGCGCTCCTGGTTCCCAACGTAGCGCCACGCCACATCCACGAAGATCGAATAGCCGTCTTCGCAGGTGACGAGCGCGCATCCCGCGTCTTCGACGGCGCTGCCGAGCGGACGATGCCACGTCGCGGAGACCTGGGTCGGGCGGGTGGTGCCGTGCAGCCACAACCCGAGGTCGAGCAGCGGGAGACCAAGATCGAGCAGCGCGCCACCGCCGGACTCGGGCGCCCGCAATCGCCACCCGAGCTCGGTGCGCGACGGACGGAACTGGTACCAGCCGCCCCGCGCGCCACGGAGCGAGCCGAGCTCCTGCCCGAAGGCGAACGCCCGCACGGCCTGGACGTCGCTCCGGTACCGGTGATTCATGCCCACG
>CAYWNR010000013.1:0-15268 GCA_964459705.1 uncultured Gemmatimonadaceae bacterium
GCTCGCCGTTGGTGGTTGAAGGTCAGTGGTTTGAAGGTCAGTAGTTGGTGGTTGGTGGTGGTGGTCGTTGGCGGAGCACTGTGCGCTGCGAGTCTTTGGCGGTCATGACCACCAACCACCAACCACCGACCACTAACCCCCAGCCAACCCGTCCCTTCGTTGAGGATCTACCATGACCCCGCCTGTTCACCGTCACCTCGCTCCCGCGTCATTCATCGTCATGGGGGCGCTCGTCGGGCTCTTGGCGTGCGGCGGTAGCGGCCCCACCGCGCCGCAAACGGCCAGCCTCGATGCCGTCGCGGGAAGCGACGGGCAGTCGGCGCCCGCGGGTGCGCGGCTCGGGCTCGCCGTCGTCGCGCACACGAGCGCGGGGGAGACCGTGGCGCGGGCACCCGTACGGTGGACGGTGACAGCCGGCTCCGGGGCCACGCTCTCGGATTCCGTGACGAACGCGGACGGAAACGGACGGGCGGAAGTGGCGCTCACATTGGGCCCCACCGCGGGGACGTACACGGTGACCGCGGAAGCGGTTGACGCCCCCGGGGTCGGGACGACGCTCACGGCGACCGCGACGGCGGCGCCGGTGCTCACCTCCGTGACGCCGGCGTCGTTTACCGGTGGTGACACGTTGGTCTTGGACGGATCTGACCTGTCGCCCACCGCCGAGGTGGACGTGGCCGGCGCGGTGGCCACGCTGGTGGGTGGCTCGACGACGTCCCTGACGGTCATCGCGCCGTACTGCCTTACGCCGGGCGCGGTCAGCATTCGCGCTCTGGTCTCCGGTGCCGCGAGCAATGCCCTGCAAGGCACCTACAGCTCCTTCCTCGGGCCGATCACGCTCGGCGTGGGGGAATACGGGTCGTTCAATCCGGCGCAGCTCTCCGGGTGTGCGGAGTTCCCCGCCGCCGGTGCGTCCGCGGTGGAGTATCTGCTGGCGCCCCAATCCGCTGCGGGAGCGCAAGGCGTGCAGGCCGACTACCGGCTGATGGGTGACTCGGTCGTTGTAGCGCTGCGGGCGCGCGAGCCGCATGGAACCACGCTGCCGTTCGCCGCGCGGTTCGACGTGGCGCTGCGCCAGCAGGAGGCCGCGGCGTCCCTGCTTCCGAGGGCGCCGCTCGCCATGGCGCAGCAGGCGCTGGCGGCCACCGCATCGGTCAAGGTCGGCGACGAACGTACGTTCCAGGTCTGCAACAACATCCCGTGCTCGTCGCTCACCGACTACGCTACCGTGAACGCCCGGGCGGCGTATGTCGGGATCCATGCGGCCGTGTTCCTGGACAAGGCGGCGCCGGCGAACGGCTTCACCGACACCAACCTGTCGGAGCTCGGCAGCACGTTCGACCAGGACCTGTACGAGGTGGCGACGACCGCATTCGGGTCGGAATCCGACGTCGACGGCAACGGGGTGGTGATCATCCTGATGACGCCCGAGGTGAACCGCCTCACGCCCCAGTCCCAGTGCGGAACGTCCATCATCACGGGCTTCTTCTTTGGCATCGACATCGATCCGTTCTTCGCGAAAGACTCGCGGTCGAACGGCGGCGAGGTGTTCTACTCGCTCGCCCCCGATCCGTCCGGCACGGTCACCTGCTCGCTCAGCACGGACCTGGTCCGGAGACTCGTGCCCGTGACGTTCATTCACGAATTCCAACACATGATCAGCTACAACCAGCACGTGCTGGTGCGCGGGGGCTCGTCGGAAGTGCTGTGGCTGAACGAGGGGATGTCGCACCTCTCGGAGGAGTTGGGGGGATTGCACTTTGAGTCGCTGGGCATCGACAGCCTGTTCTCGCGGTTCGCGATCGGCGATCTGTACAACCTGTCCCTGTTCCTCTCCGATCCTGGTGCGGTCTTCGTGCTTCCCGACTCGGGGACGGGAAGCCTCGAGGAACGCGGCGCGGCGTGGTCGTTCCTCCGGTGGTTGGTGGACCAGTACGGCGCCGACATCACGCGCCGGATCGACGAAACGAACAAGCTGGGCGCGGCGAACGTCGCGGCCGCCGCCGGTGTCCCGTTCGAGCGGCTGATCACGCAGTGGTTTCTGGCGAACTACGTCTCGGACCTGCCCGGGTTCACCGCACCCGCACGGCTCACCTATCAGACGTGGCACTTCCGCACGACCTATCAGTCTCTACACGACCAGTTGGCGTCACGGTTCCCCAAGCCGTTCCCCCTCGAACCCCAGGTATTTCCACGGGGCCAGTTCCAGTTCGATGGGACGCTGCGCGCGGGATCGGGGAATTATTTTCGGGTGACGCAGGACCCCGGCGACAAGGGGTTCACGATCCTGATGACGGATCCGAGCGGCGGCGCCGTGGCCAGCGGTGTGGTGCCGCGCCTGAACGTGATCCGGATCAAGTAGCGGCTGAGGATGGGCCGCGGCGCGCGCGTTCTGTGGTGGATGGCGGTGCTGATGTCCGCGCGCACCGCCTCCGCGCAGGCGCCGGGCGCGGGCGGCCCCGCGGTGCTCGAGAGCCCGGGCTCGGTCCGGGCCGCGGGCCTGGGCGGTGCGGGCGTGGCCTTGATGGGCGACGCGGGCTCCGTGTTCAGCAATCCTGCCGGGCTCGCCATCATCCCGCACATCTCGCTCGAGGCCGGCTACTACGGCGCGCCGTTCGACGCCTATCAGGTGACGGGCGCCCTGGGCGTGCGGCTTGGCCAGTTCGATGTCGGGTTCGGTCTCAAGCACTACGACTTCGGGAGCGAAGCGGAGGTCGTCCCCGACCCCGCCACCGGCGGTGTCACGGGCATGCCCACCGGCGCGACCATCGGTGCCCGGGAGCTGCTGGCCACGGGGAGCCTCCTGTACCGCTTCGGTATGCTCGCCGTGGGCGGCACCGTCAAAGTCGTGGACCAACACGTCGCCGACCTCTCCGATCGGGGCGTCTCCGGGGACTTTGGTGTCGCCATCGCCATCTTCGACATTGCCGCGCTCGGCTTCGCGGTCCAGAACGTCGGCGGTGACTGGCGGAGCGCGAGCGCGCTCGTGCTACCCCATCGGTCGCGGCTCGGCTTCACGATGAACTACGTCGATCCCCAGGAGACCTACCGCCTGCTCTCCACCATCGAGATGCAGTGGCGGGAAGGGCGGGGGAACCGACTCGTGCTCGGGATCGAGGGCGGGATCGTGGCGGCGGGCGTGGGCGTGCTCGTGCGCGGCGCCTACGCCTCGGGTCGCGAGGAGGCGGCGCCATCGGCGTTCACCGCCGGTGGGAGCCTCACGCTCGGCGGTCTCACGCTGGACTACGCCTATCAGCCCGTGGACCTCCTCGGAGGTGGCTCGCAGCGCGTCGGCGTGCGGTTGGTGTTGTAGATGGCGGGCGTCTGGCGTCGCATCCGGCGCGTCGGTGGCTGGGTCGCGTTCGGGATCTCGGCGCTGGTCCTTCTCGCCGTGGCGGTGTCACCGGACGTGCGGTTCGTGCTGCGCGCCGGCTGGGAACAGGCGCGGCTCGTCAGCCGGCGGCGGCCGCTGGCGGAGGCGATGGCGGATACGACGCTTCCCGCCGCGTGGCGCCGCAACATGGCCTTCGTGATCGACGCCCGCACCTGGGCGGACACGGCACTGGGTCTCACCCCGGGGTCGTCCTACACGTCGTTCGCCGACGTTGGACGCGACACGCTGGTGCTCGTGCTGTCCGCAGCCCCGAAGAACTCCCTCGATCCCTATCGGTGGTGGTTCCCGATCGTCGGCTACGTGCCGTACCACGGCTACTTCTCCCTGGCACGCGCGGCGGCGGCCGAGCGGGACTTCGAGGCGCGTGGCTTCGACACGGTGTTGCGGCCGGCAGCCGCCTTCTCGACGCTCGGATGGTTCAGCGATCCGTTGCTCTCGACCACGGTGCGCGGGGCTCCGGTCTCGGTCGTCGAGACGGTCATTCACGAGATGGCGCACGCGACCCTCTATGTGCCCAACGCGACGCCCTTCGATGAGAGCTTCGCGTCGTTCGTGGGGCTTCGTGGCGCCGAGGCGTTCTTCCGGGCCCGCGGCGACACGGCGGCCGCCGCATGGGCCGCGGGCGTGTGGCGAGACGAGATCCGGCTCGGAGGATTCTACGCGGCGTTGGTGGACACGTTACGCACGCTGTATGCGAGCGGCATCGCGGGCGCGGCGCTCGACTCCGCCCGCGCGTTGCATTTCGGCACGGCGCGCGGTCGACTAGCCTCGGGACTCGACGGCACGCTGGAGCGGTACCAAGGCGTCCGGCTCGCGGCCCGCACGCTGAACAATGCCACCGTGGTCGGCGGCACGATCTATCGGACCCACCTGGATCTGTTTCAGGCGCTGTACGAGCGGACGGGGAGCCTACGTGAGGCCGTGGCGCGGTTGCGGGACGCGATGCGGGGGCGGCAGGGGGCGGATCCGTACGGGGTATTGCGGGAGGTCTTGAGACGCCTAGACGCCTAGACGCCTAGACGCACAGACGCTCAGGCGGTTCTAGGAACGAACCTGGGCGTCTGTGCGTCTAGGCGTCTAGCGGTCTAGTGACCCCGGAGTCGCTCCGCCTCCGCCACCCGTGCCAGCGCGATCGCGTACGCGGCGGTGCGCCAGGTGGTCTGCTGCCGCTGTCGCAAGTCCCGCACCGCCCGATACGCCACCGTGATCTTCTCGTGCAACTCGTCGTTCACCTGCTTGAGCGACCAGGGGTGCTGTTGGAGGTTCTGCACCCACTCGAAGTAGCTCACGATCACGCCACCCGCGTTGACCAGGAAGTCGGGGAGCACGGGGACACCGCGCGTTTCGAGCTCCTTATCCGCGATCGGCGTCGAGGGCGCGTTGGCCGCCTCGACGACCACCTTGCAATCGAGCTGCTCGACGTTGTGCTTGGAGATGACGCCGCCGAGCGCGGCGGGAATGAGCCAGTCGCAGGGGGTCCGCCAGAGCTGCTCGTTGGTGATGCGGTCGCCGCCGCCGGCGAATTCGGCCACGGGCCGACGCTGGCGATAGGCGTGGTCGAACAGCTTGGCGATATCGAGGCCCTTGTCGTTGTGGAGGCCGCCATCGACGTCGCTCACGGCGATGACGCGCGCCCCACCCTCGTGCAGGATGCGGGCGGCGTGCGCCCCGACGTTGCCGAATCCCTGGACCACGACCCGCGAGTCCTTGATGGTCATGCCCTCGTCCGCGGCGAACGCCTGCATCACGTAGACGACGCCCTGGGCGGTGGCTTCCTCGCGTCCCAGCGATCCGCCCAGCGAGATGGGCTTCCCCGTCACCACCGCGGGCGAGTAGCCATTGCGGGCCGAGAACTCGTCGAGCAGCCAGGCCATGACCTGGGCGTTGGTTCCCATGTCCGGGGCGGGGATATCCCGATAGGGTCCGAGGAGCAGCGCGATGCGGCCCGTGAAGACGCGCGTGAGGGCCTCCAACTCGCGGGGCGAGAGCTTCCGCGGGTCAACCTGGACGCCGCCCTTGGCACCGCCAAACGGGATGTCGGCGAGGGCGGTCTTCCACGTCATGGTGGTGGCGAGACCCAGCACTTCTCCGGCATCCGCTTCCAGGTGGTAGCGGATCCCGCCCTTGCACGGACCGCGCGCGCCGCTGTGCTGTACGCGGTAGCCCCGGAAGACCTCGATGTGGCCATCGTCCATCCGGACCGGGACGTCGACGGAGACCGAACGGAACGGGCCCCGCAGGAGGCGGCGCTGGGCTTCATCGAGGCCGGCGAGGTCGGCGGCGGCATCGAACTGGTTGCGGACGATGGCACCCGTGGCCATCGGCGTGCGAGGAGTGGCGGGCATCGTGGCTGCTCCGGGCTAGCGGGCGTGAGGCTGTCGAATAGACACCGCCCCGGCGGTGGCGGCAAGGGCTCGGCCGCCTCGGTAGATTTCTGTTGGCTATAGCCTGATCAGGAAGCTCTGCACGGCGCGATGAGCTCTTCCGTCCGCCGCGGTTCGCGAATAGGGAAGCAGTTTCCCGTGCACCGCTCACTGACGCGTCCTTCGGGGCCCATCGCCAGGTGCGGAGCTTCCCTCACCAGTCACCAGGACCGACTGCTCATGTCCGATTTCGCAGGGTTCGTCACGACCCATCAGGCGCGGATGCTCGACGAGTTGAAGACGCTCCTCAGCATCCCGAGCATCTCCACCGACCCCGCCCACAACGCCGATTGCCGGCGCGCCGCCGAGTGGTTGGGCGATAACCTCAAGCGGCTTGGCTGTCCGACCGTCGAGTACCTCGCGAGTAACACGCATCCCATTGTGTGGGCCGAGGGGCCGGCGGCACCGGGCAAGCCCACGGTGCTCGTCTACGGCCACTATGACGTGCAACCACCCGATCCGCTGGAGGAGTGGACCACCCCGCCGTTCGAGCCGACGGTGCGGGATGGCAACATTTACGCGCGCGGGGCGACGGACGACAAAGGCCAGACGTTCGCCACGGTGAAGGCGTTCGAGGCCCTCCTCTCCGCCGGACCACCGCCGGTGAACGTGCACTTCGTGCTCGAGGGGCAGGAAGAGTCGGGCAGCAAGGTGTTGTCCGATTTCCTGCAACGCGAGCCGGAGCGGACACGGGCCGATGCCGTGCTCGTGGCCGACACCCCCTACTATCTCCCCGGGTGGCCGTCGGTCGAGACCGGACTCCGCGGCCTCTGCTACGCGGAGATCCGCGTGCGCACGGCCAAGAGCGACCTGCATTCAGGGCTCTACGGCGGCGTGGCGCCGAACGCGCATGAGACGCTGGTGCGGATTCTCGCCGGGCTCAAGGGCGAGAACGGCCGCATCAAGATTCCCGGCCTGTACGAGTTGGTCGAGCGGCCGCCCAAGGCGGTGCGCGATCAATGGAACAAACTCCCGCTGAACCAACGGGCGTTCCTCCGCGAGGAAGTGGGAGCGAAGGGGCTCACGGGCCTCAAGCAGTACAGCGTGTTCGAGCGATTGTGGGCGCTGCCGACGTTCGAGATCCACGGCATCACGGGCGGGTTCACGGGCGAGGGCGCCAAGACCGTGATCCCGGCCGAAGCCGCGGCGAAGGTGAGCTTGCGATTGGTCCCGAAGCAGACCGAGAAGAAGGTGCAGAAGCTGCTCCTAGCGGCTGTGAAGCACCTCACGCCCAAGTACGCGGACGTCAAGGTGACGTTCGTGCACGGGGCGGACCCGGTCGTTGTGGACGTGAACTCCCGGCCGATCGAGCTGATGTCGCAGGCGTTCGACGAAGTCGAGGGCCGAGGGGTCGTCCGGGTCCGCTCGGGCGGATCGATCCCCATCGTCCCGGAGCTTGGCAAGACTGGCGCGCCGGTGATTCTCTCCGGCATCGGCCTGCCCGACGATCGGCTGCACGCACCGAATGAGAAGATCTCACTCGCGCAGGTCTGGAAGGGCGTGAGAGTTTTTGCGCGGTTCTTTCAACTGATGGGGAACGGCTAGACGCCTAGACGCCTAGACGCACAGACGCACAGACGCTTAGGCGGTTGCAGGTCCTAGGCGTCTAGGCGTCTAGCCGTTCCCGCAATCTGTGGCCGCATCCCAAACACCTCCGCAAAAGCACCGATCACATTATCGGTGGTTCGATTCCAAAGGTCGCGCGGCGCCCGTTCGCGTAGCTCGTGCTGGATACTCGTCATCTTCACGTCCGGAATCCCGCAGGGCACGATCAAATCGAAGTAGGACAGGTCCGTGGTCACGTTGAGCGCGAAGCCGTGCCACGTGACCCACTGCCGCACGTGGATACCGATGCTGGCGATCTTGCGGTCACCGGTCCAGACGCCGGTGTAGCCCGCCACGCGCTCGCCCGCGATGCCGAAGTCGCCGATCGCGGTGATCAGCGCCTCCTCCAATTGGCGGAGGAACCAGTGCAGGTCCTGGCGGTGTCCCGTGAGGTCGAAGATCGGGTAGCCCACCAGTTGGCCGGGACCGTGGAACGTGACATCCCCGCCGCGATCGATGTCGTGCACCTCGATGCCGCGCGCTTCGAGGGCGGCGAGCGGGGTGGACAGGTGCTCCGGCCGGAAGCCTCGCCCGAGCGTAATGACGGGCGGGTGCTCGACCAACAGGAGGAGATCGGTCGGGAGCGTTCCCGCAATCCGGCGCTGGGCGAGGTCGCGCTGGAGGGTGAGCGCCTCGCCATAGGCCATCCGGCCCAACGCCACGATGCCGAGGTCAGCGCTCACGCGTGCGACTCCGGAGCGCGTAACGGGTGGCGAGGCCGCTGGCCAGAAGCAAGACGATGGTCAGGGCCGCGAGGCCGACCCGCTCCGCGAGCATGTCCGCCGGCGCAGTGAGGGCCGCCAGCATCATGGCGCCGAAGACGGCGAGCGCGGCCGTGACGCCGCGCCGCCACCAATCGGTGATGGGACGCGCCAGGGTCCAGGCGATGGTCGCCGCCACCACGACTCCCGCGAACAGGAAGGCCGGGAGAACGGACGCCAGCCGGTTGCGGAAAAGGAGCAGGCCCAATCCCACGGCGCCCGACCCGCCCGTGGCCCCCGCCGTGAGGGCGCCGAGGGCCACGCCGATGGGGTCCTTGGCGGGCGGCACGTGCCCGGCCGGCGTCAGATGTTGAGCGCGCGCCCGAGCGAGTCGAGCGCGGCCTCGGCGACCGCCTCGGAGAGCGTGGGATGGGCGTGGATGGCGAGGTCGATCTCCTCGACGGTGTACTCACTCTCCCGCGCGACCAGCAGCTCGTGGATCAGCTCGCTGGCGTGCGAGGCCACGATGTGGGCGCCCAGGATCTCACCGTACTTGGTGTCGCGGATGATCTTCACGAACCCGTCGGTCTCGAGTGTGGCGCGGGCCCTCCCGTTGGCCGTGAAGGGGAACTTCCCGACCTTGTAGTCGAGCTTCCGCTCCTTGCACTGGTCTTCCGTGAGACCAATGCTCGCCACCTCGGGATGGCAGTACGTGACGGACGGGACGTTGTCATAGCGGATCGGGTGCGGCGTGTGGCCCGCGATGGTCTCGGCGGCGTTGACGCCCTCCCGGCTCCCCTTGTGGGCCAACATGGGCGGCCCCGCCACGTCACCGATGGCGTAGACGCCGTCCGCCGTCGTGCGAAGCTGCTCATCGACCTTGATGAATCCCCGATCGGTCAACTGGACCCCGGCGGCCTCGAGACCGATGTCCTCGACGTTGACCGCGCGTCCCGCGGCCACGAGCACCTTCTCGACGCTGACGGTTTGCGTCTTGCCGCCCGCCTCGACGTCGATGGTGGCGCCCTTTTCGGTGACCGTGGCACCGGTGACCTTGGCGGCCGTGAGGATGGTCATCCCACGCTTCTTGTAGGCACGGGTGAGCGCCGCCGACGAGTCGGCGTCCTCGAACGGCAGCACGCGCGGCAACACCTCGATGAGCGTGATCTCGGAGCCAAAGGCGTTGAAGACGTCGGCGAACTCCATCCCGACGGCACTGGCACCGACGATCGCGAGACTCTTCGGCGCCTGCTCCAGGAACAGGGCTTCGTCCGTCGAGATCACCGTCTTCTTGTCGATCTCGAGACCGATCTTCGGCAACCCCTTCACGCGTGAGCCGGTGGCGAGCACGACGGCCTTCGTGGCCGTGTAGACGTCGTCGCCCACCTTGATCTTCCGCCCGGCCTGGAGCACGCCGGTGCCGGCGATCACCGTCACCTTGTGCTTCTTCATCAGATACTCGACACCTTTCGAGTTCTGATCGGCCACCTGCCGTGAGCGTTTCATGGCGACGCCGAAGTCGAGCGTGACATCACCCGTGGTGATGCCGAGGGCGGCCGCGTCGTGGCGCACGACGTTGGCAACCCAAGCGGAGTGGAGGAGGGCTTTGCTCGGGATGCAGCCGATGTTCACGCAGACGCCGCCGAGCTTCCCTCGCTCGACGACCGCGGTGGTGAGCCTCAGCTGCGCGCAGCGAATGGCGCAGATGTAGCCGCCGGGTCCGCCGCCCAGAATGATGACGTCGAAGGTCTTGGCCATGGGATTACCAGACGATGGCAAGAGGGTTCTCGAGCATGCGCTTGACCGTCTGCAGGAACCTGGCGCCGGTGGCACCGTCGATGACGCGATGGTCGCAGCTCATCGTGACGCGCATGCGTTTCCGGCCGACCACGGCGCCGTCCCGCGCGACCGGTCGCTCGGTGATGGCGCCGACCGCCAGAATGCCGGCCTCGGGCGGGTTGATCACCGCCGTGAACTCGTCGATCCCGAACATGCCGAGGTTGGAGATCGAAAACGTGCTGCCGGTGTACTCCGCGGGCGTGAGCCGTCGCGCGCGGGCCCGCTCGGCGAGGTCGCGGGACTCGGTGGCGATCTGTCGCAGGGACTTTGCGTGCGCGTGCTGCACGACCGGCGTGATGAGGCCGTCCTCGACCGCCACCGCCATCCCCAGGTGCACGTCGCGGAAGTAGCGGATGTGGGTCTCCTGCCACCACGCGTTGCACTCGGGATGCTGTGTGAGCGCCATCGCGACGACCTTCACGACGATGTCGTTGAACGAGATCTTCTCGCCGCCGAGGGCGTTGAGCGCCGCCCGGGCCTCAGCGGCCTGTTCCATGTCGATCTCGCTCGTCAGGAAGAAATGCGGGATCGGGGCGAGCGACTGCGTGAGCCGACGGGCGATGGTTTTGCGAAGCTGGGTGAGGGGGACATCCCGCCACCCTTCACCTCCCCACCCCGGGGCGGTCGAGGCGGTCAAGGCGGACGAGGTTGATTCGATGTCCCGTTTGATGATGCGGCCGCCGGGGCCGGAGCCGGTGATGGCGGTGAGGGGGACGCCGCGTTCTTCGGCCATGCGGCGGGCGAGGGGAGAGGCTTTGATCCGCCTCGCTTCCTCGCCACCCACGGCAGTGAGGGTGGCAGGAGCAGTGGGCTCCAGCGGCGTGTCCCAACCGCCTGGTCCGCCTTGACCGCCCTGACCGCCCCGCGCCGCAGGCGCGACCCCCGAAATATCCTCATCCGCCCCCGCGATCACTCCCACCAGGTTCCCGACCTCCGTGGTCTCACCGTCCTTCACCACGATCGCGCGCAGCACGCCATCGCCGCGGGCCGTCAGCTCCATGATGGCCTTGTCGGTTTCGACCTCGGCCAGCACGTCGCCAGTCTTGATCGCGTCGCCCTCGTGCTTGAGCCACTGCACGACCCGGCCTTCTTCCATGGTGGGCGAGAGCGCTTCCATCACGACTCTAGTAATCATCTACCGTTTGCCGTTTGCGTTACCGTTGGCCGTTGGCCGTTGGCCGTTGGCCGTTGGCCGATAGCCGATAGCCGATGACGTTCCTTGTTGGTCATTCCGTGTTCCCTGTTCATCATCCTGCAATCACTGTTCTGCATTCTCCTGGTAAACAACCCGGCGGACGGCCGCGATCACTTGATCGGGGCTCGGCTTCGCTTCCCGCTCCAGGTGCTTGTTGTAGGGCATGGGCACGTCCGACTGGGTGACGCGCAGCAGCGGCGCGTCGAGGTAGTCGAACGCGTCGCGCTGGAGATCGTCCACGACCTGGGCGCCGATACCGCAGAACGGCCACCCTTCTTCCACCACCACACAGCGATTGGTCTTGCGGACGCTCGCGACGATGGTCTCGACGTCCAGCGGGCGAAGCGTCCGCAGATCGACGACCTCGGCCTCGAGATCGTGATGTCGCCGCAGCTGATCGGCGGCCTTCAGCGCCACCGGCACGGTCTTCGAGTAGCACACGAGCGTGACGTCGTTCCCCTCGCGCTTCACGTCGGCGAGCCCAAGCGGGATGGTGTACTCGTCCTCCGGCACCTCGCCCTTGGCGTTGTACAGCATCTCGCCTTCGAGGAATACCACCGGGTTGTCGTCCCGGATGGCGGTCTTCAGCAGGCCTTTGGCGTCGTGCGGTGTGGCCGGCGCGACGACCTTGAGGCCGGGGATGTGGGCGAACCAGGAATCGAACGCCTGCGAGTGCTGGGCGCCGAGCTGGAGCGCCGCGCCGCCCGGTCCGCGGAACACGATCGGCACGGCCACCTGGCCACCCGACATGTAGAGCATCTTGGCGGCGGAATTGACGACCTCATCGATGGCGAGCAGCGCGAAGTTCCACGTCATGAACTCGACGACGGGACGCATGCCGACCATGGCCGCGCCGACGCCGACGCCGGCGAAGCTCAGCTCGGAGATGGGCGTATCCACGACACGGTGCGGTCCGAACTCCTCGAGGAGACCTCGGCTCACCTTGTATGCCCCCTGGTAGACCCCAACCTCTTCCCCCATCAGGAACACCGAGGGATCCCGCTGCATCTCCTCGCGCAGGGCCTGATTCAAGGCGTCGCGGTAGGTGATCGTCGGCATGTCAGGATCGGTACACGTCGGTCAGCAACTCGGCCGATTCGGGTTCGGGGCTTTCGTCCGCGAACTGTACGGCGTCGTTCACTTCCTCCTCCGCGGCCTGCCGCATGGCGCCGAACTCGGACTCGTCGAGCAATCCCGCGGCGCTCAGCACCTGATGGAAGTGATCGATGGGGTCCCGGGCTTTCTGCTCCTCCAGCTCTTCCTTGGTCCGGTAGTGTCCATGGATCGGGTCGGCCATGGAATGGCCCATGTAGCGGTACGTGCGGGCCTCGATGAGTGTCGGGAGCTTCTCTTCGCGCCCCCGCTCGACGGCGCGCGTCATCACCTCGTAGACGGCCAGCACGTCCATGCCGTCCACCGTCTCGGACGCCATGTCGTACGAGCAGGCGCGGCGCGAGACGTCATAGACCGCGGCCGAGCGCTCGAGCGCGGTCCCCATGCCGTAGCGGTTGTTTTCGCAGACGAAGATGGTCGGCAGCTGCCAGAGAGCCGCCATGTTCAGGGTCTCATGGAACGCGCCGATGTTGACCGCCGCCTCGCCGAAGTAGCAGACGGCCACCTGATCGGTCCCACGGGACTTGATCGCGAACCCGGCGCCGGCGGCGAGCGGGATGTGCGAGCCGACGATGCCGTGTCCGCCCATGAAGTTGTGCTCCACGTCGAACAGGTGCATGGAGCCGCCCTTGCCGTGGGAGCATCCGGTCGCCTTGCCGAACAGCTCCGCCATCACCGCACGCGGCCCGGCGCCGCGGACGATCGCGTGCGCGTGCTCGCGGTACGCGGCGAACACGTAGTCGTCGGGCCGGAGCGCGGCCAGCGACCCGGTCGCCACCGCTTCCTGCCCGATGTACAGGTGACAGAATCCGCCGATCCGGCCCTGCGCGTAGGCTTCGCCCGCTCGCTCCTCGAAGCGGCGGAGGAGGAGCATCTGTCGCAGGAGATCGTGATAGGAGTCCCGCCGCGAGCTGTCGAGCCCGCCGGATTCCGTCATCGACTCGCCTCGGCGCGTTGCACCTGCTCCCAGGCGTGATACGACGACCGCACGAGTGGACCGCTCTCGACGTGCCGATATCCCATGGCCATGCCGACCTCCCGCAACTCGGCGAACTCCGGGGGCGTGTAGAACCGGGCCACGGGGAGATGGCTGCCGGACGGCCGCAGGTACTGGCCGAGGGTGAGGATCTGCACGCCCTGATCTTGGAGGTCATGCATGGCATGCAGCAGCTCGTCCCATTCCTCTCCCAGACCGCAGATGATCCCGGACTTGGTCACGAGGTCCGGGGCCATCTCCTTGGCGCGACGCAGCAGGCGCAGCGCGCGCGGGTAGCGGCCGCCCGGACGGGCAACGCGATACAAGCGCTCGATGGTCTCGAGGTTGTGATTCAGGATGTCCGGACGCGCATCGACCACGATCTGGAGGGCGTCGTCGGAGCCCTTGAAGTCGGGGATGAGCAGCTCGACGGAGGTGTCGGGCAGGCGGCGACGGATTTCGGTGACGCACCCGGCAAACGCTTCGGCGCCCCCGTTGGGGAGGTCATCCCGGTCCACGCTGGTAATCACCACATGACGCAGCGCCATGCGCTCGACCGCTTCAGCGAGGCGCGCGGGCTCTTCGGCGTCGTACGCTGCCGGGGTGCCGTGCGCCACCGCGCAGTACGCGCAGTTGCGGGTGCACACGTTGCCCAGGATCATGAACGTCGCCGCGCGGTGCTCCCAGCACTCCCCGATGTTGGGGCAGCGGGCCTCTTCGCACACGGTGTTGAGCCGGAGGTCCCGCATGAGGCGGCGGACGTCCGCGTAGTTGGGTCCACCGGGCGCCTTCACCTTCAGCCAGTTGGGCTTCCGGGGCGCGGGGTCGGCCGGGGTGAGGACGGTACCCGTCCGGGAGGATGTAAGGGGTACGAGTTTCATGAAGGGCGAAACATAGTGGGGCCCTGCATTAGCGGCCAGCAGCGGGGCGGGAATTCAACTGGATGGTTGAGAAGAGCAGAGATGGCGGGGCAGCGGGGCAGAGAGAAGGTACTGCGGAGTTCCATCTCCCTTCACGACCTCCCCAAGGTAAACGGAGTTCAGCCCTAGCTTCTCTCTGCCCCGCTGCCCCGCTGCCCCGCTGCTCTGTAGTTCTGCCCCTCTGCTCACGCCCGGACTTCGGCACCCTTCTTGGCCCTGCTATCTCCAAAATCGTCCCGGATCCAGCGGCGCCAAGTCCAACTCGAGGTCGGGACTCGGGATTTCTCGTACCTGCCGGCTGATGATGTCGCCGGTCACGGCCGCGAGGAGCACGCCGTTCCGGCCGTGTCCCGTCGCATACCACAGGTTTGGCAGGTCGGGATCCGGCCCGACGATGGGCCGACCGTCCGGCGTACACGGCCTGAGTCCGGCCCATTTTCGGCGGATGGGGGCTTTGGCGAGGGCCGGATACACGCGTGCCGCCTGGACCGCGAGATCGGCCTCGCCCAGGGGTGTGGTGGAGGCGTCGAACCCGGCGAACTCCATGGTGGCGCCGACGAGCGCTTCAGGCCCGCGCTTGAGCACGTAGCCCCCGGCGCCGTAGAGGATGGCAGGTGGCTCGTTCTCCGGCCAATCGTAGGCCAGCATCTGGCCCCGGACGGGTTCCACGGAGAGGGGGCGGGGAAGGCCACCAAGCCGCCCGGACCAACTGCCGGCCGCGACGACGACGGCGCCGGCCGGCCGCCGGCCCGTGCGCGTGCGGACGCCGCTGACGCGGCCCTCGCTCGACTCGATCGCGAGCACCGTCTCGCCGCGCACGAGTCGTGCGCCGCGGCGCGCGGCGGATACCAGCAGGGCTTCCAGGGTGGCGAGCGGCTCCAGGGCGCCGTCTTCCGGGGCGAGCTTGGCGCCGCGCGCGTCGGGAGAGATTCCCGGGCAGCGCTGGCGCAGCTCGCCGGCCGAAAGCCATTCGGTGTTGAGTCCCTGCTGTCGCTGCCAGGCGACCGCGCTTCTGAGCTGCGCTTCGTTCTCTTCGCCGAACGCGAGTCGCAGGATGCCGTCGAGCCAGAGGCCGATGTCCACGTTTGACTCTTCGCGGAGG
>CAYWNR010000013.1:15278-17953 GCA_964459705.1 uncultured Gemmatimonadaceae bacterium
AATGCCGCCCTGGCCGTTCGCCCGGGCGGTCGGCCGGTACCGATCCCGGCCGCGAATGGCGAGGCCCATGAGCGGCTCGCTTTCGCGAATCTCGACGAGGGGAGCGAGCATCCCGGCGGAGGCCTGCGTCGCGATGCCTGGCTCCGCGCCGCTGTCGACGATCTCGACGGACACGCCCTCGACGGCAAGCGCGCGCGCGGCGGCCGCGCCGACGATCCCGCCGCCAACGATCAGCACCTCCGGAGTCGACATCGCGTCCCGCCTTGAGGTGAAACCGCGACCGATCTACGTTCGTACGATACAACGCCGGCCGCGCTGATGCACGAATGCACATCACCGCGCCGGGAGGAGGAAACCATGCGGACGTTGTTGGGTTACGTGGTTCTCGCGGTCGTCGCGTTCTTCGCCTTCAAGCTGGTTCTGGGGCTGATCGGCTTCGCGATTGGACTGTTCTGGACCGTACTTTGGCTGGCGGCCATCGGGTTCGGGATCTATCTCGTGCTCAAGGTGGTGAACCCGATCGCGGCCGCGCGGGTGCACGCGGCCATTACGGGGCACAAAGCGGACTCCGAGTAGTCCTCACGCCCTTTCCCCTCTCCCTTCGGGAGAGGGGGGACTTACGGCTACCGATCGCCGAGAACCCGAATCGCCCGTCCTCTCTCCGTCGGGCGAGGGGAGACCTACGGCTACCGATCGCCGAGAACCCGAATCGCCCGTCCTCTCTCCTGCGGGCGAGGCGGGACTACCGTTGGCGACTACTGAGATCCGAGAATGAGTCGCGAAGCTACGGGTGGCCCGCGTCCGGCTCATCGGTCGGGGGCGTGATCTTCGTCAGACGCATCGTGATAGCCCCGAACCCGAAGCGACTCTTGATCTGAACGACGATCCGGCGATCGTCGTTGCTGATCCACAGCCGCCCGTCGGCACCTTCCTTGAAAATCCCCCCGCCCTTGATGATGGGTCGCACCACCAGGCAGTCGAACCGACCCGCCGGGACATCGAGCGTGTCGCGACCGACAACTTCCAAGACAACGGGGTTCCGGTCCGGCTTGAAGTAGCGGTTGAACTCGTAGCGCTGTCCGGCGACTAGGGGCACTGTGCGCACGAAGTAGAAGAACGCCGCGTCATCCAGTGGCTGGGGTGATGTGGGGAGCGTGCTGTCCCCATCCTGTCGGTAGAACCCGGAATCGGGGAAGATCTCGTAGTCGTGGTGGGTGTGACGCCCACCCTCGTTGTTGTCTTGCACGAATCGGAGCGACGTGAAGTCAGGCAGCGCGATCCAGGAATCCCACTCGTTGTGGAGCTGGTAGAACGCGTTACCGCCGTCGATGACGAACCGGATGTGGAGCGCCTCGGTCCCCCGAACCGTGTCCATGCCAGCGACGAGCAGCTGGGCGCCGCCAAGCGGAACGACGCCCCAGAGCTTCGCGTCGTATTGGAGGTGTTCGCCGGACCAGGTCCGTGGGTTGACCTCATGAACGGAATCGCCCCCGACGGGTGGTGACTGCGCGGCCGCCCTGGTCGCGAGGAGCAGCAGGGCGAGGACCGGTGCGCTCCGGGTCACGACACCCTCGAGCTGCGCTTGGCGGCTGCCTCGGTTGGCTGGGCCGCCGGAGCCGGCGGTTGCGGTCGCTCGACGTGCGTAGACCGCCCCAGGCCGCGAAGGGCCAGGGCCAGTGCGAACCCGCTTTCGGACGTGAGCCCTTCGGCGGCTCCCGCCGGCAGCGGGACGGCGGCCATCTGGCGGGCGGCCCCCGCCAGCCGAGCCACCAGCTCCGCCCGGCCGGCGGTGCCATCGGCGTCGAGCAAGGCTTCGGTGCGCTCGCGCAGCACGGCCCGCGCCGCGACCAGGCGCACGGCCAGGCACCCGGAGAGAAAATCGGCGACACCCGGGACGCGAATGCCGGGGCGCAGCAGCCAGGGCGTGAGCCGTCGCACCAGGCGGCGCGCCCATGGGCGCGGCAGCGGGGCTTCGCCGATGGCCAGATCGGCACCGGATTCCAGGCGACGCAGGAGGTCCGTCAGGCCGTCCGGGGAGACGCTGAAGTCCCCAGGGATGAGGACCGCCGCGTCGCGCCGCGGACGGTCCGAGCGGCGCACCGCCTCTTCCAGGAGCGCGGCGTAGCATCCGCCGGGGCCGGGCCGCGTCCGTGTCAGCACCGTGAGGGGCAGCGCACGCTGGTAGCGCTGCAGCACGTCGGGCGTTTCGTCGGAGGACCCGTCGTCCGCCACCAACAACTGGCATTCCCGGTTCATCTGCCCGAAGACCTGACGGATCTTCCAGAGCAGAAGGCCAACGGTGCGCGCGTTGTTTCGTGCGGTGACGCAGACGTAGATCATGCCCTATTCATACCTCGAAGTGGTCCCGGCGGTCCCGGCGGTCCCGAAGGTCCGGCGCGCGGGGGCCGCGCGGCGCAGTTAGCAATGTCACCTGAACCCGTGGGGTCGGGCAACGATCGCGGGATGAGCGGGACGTACGGGTCCGCCGGGACCATCGAGTCCGTCGGGACCGTCGGGACCGCCGAGTCTACGCTTTCCTGTCCGTCCGGCGGGTGGCCTCGGCGAGCGCGGCCCGGAGCTCGACCAGGGTGAACGGTTTGCGGAGATGGGGGCGGCTCAGGGACTCGAGGAACTTGAGCGTATCGCCGCGCACGGTGTCGCCGGTGCTGAAGACG
>CAYWNR010000014.1:0-17938 GCA_964459705.1 uncultured Gemmatimonadaceae bacterium
ACGTCACGATCGTGGTCGAGAACGAGGAGGAACACCAGGTCGTGGAGGCTTTCATCCGGAACGCGGACCAGTGAGCCGGCGCGGCCTCACCGCGGCCATCTTGCTCGTATGGGTCGTCGCAATCGGGTTGCTCATCCGGCGCGAGGTCTGGCAACCCGCTGGCGCCCGACTGGCCGAAGCGGCGCTCGCCCTGCCCCCCGGCGCCACCTACTACGCGGTTTCTTTGGGCAACACCCAAATCGGCTACGTGTCCAGTTCCATCGACACGCTGCCGGACACGCTTCGCGTCACCGAGATCATGGTGCTCGACGTTCCCGTGCTCGGCACGGCGCAGCGGACCGAGACCCGCACCGAGATCGAGCTGAGCCGAACGCTTCGGCTCCGCACGTTCACCGCGACGCTGCGGGGTCCGGAAACGCGCTTCGCGGCGGTGGGGCACGTTCAGGGTGACACCGTGCTCGAACTCGAGCTCACGACCGATGAGAGTCGGGAGGTGCGCAGGATCCGCCTCGAGGGGCCCATCGTCCTGCCGCAGCTCCTTCCGCTCCGCATGGCGTTCGGGGACGAGTTGACCGTGGGACGCACCTACGGTCTCCGCCTGTTCGACCCGATCCTGCTCGCGGCGCGGGACATCACCCTGGAAGTGACGGCCGAGTCTACGTTCGTCATCCCGCGAGACACGGCGGTGTTCGACTCCGGGATCGGCCGCTGGATCCCGATCGTCTTCGATACGGTGCAGGCGTGGCGCGTGCGAGAGGCCGGCAGGAACCTCAACGAGGATTCGTGGATCGACGGCCACGGCCAACTCGTCACCTCACGGGCGCCCGCCGGCTTCCGCCTCGAACGGTCGGCCTATGAGCTGGTCTACGAGAACTACCGGCTTTCCGGAAGCGCGCGCGGATCGGCGAGCGCCACCGATCTCGTTCGGACCACGGCCATCGCCGCCGGGGTCCAGCTCGCCCCCGAGTCCCTCGCGACGTTCGCTGTCCGGCTGAGCGGACAATCGCTCGAGGGACTGGATCTGGATGGGGGTCGCCAACGGCTCGTGGGCGATACGGTGATCATCCACCGCGAGACCGAGCCCCTCACGGGCGGGTATCGACTGCCGGCGGCGGATTCGGCCAACCGACCGTTGCTCGAGCCCGAGCCGTTGATTCAGAGCGACGATCCGCGGATTCAGGCGCAGGCTCGGCAGATCATCGGGAACACGCGACGTCCGGAACGCGCGGCGGAGCGTCTGACGCGCTGGGTGTACGCGTCGTTGGCCAAGGAAGTCACCATCGGCATCCCCAGTGCGCTCGACGTGAACGCTCACCGGCGGGGCGACTGCAACGAACACACCGTGCTGTACGTCGCGTTGGCACGCGCCGTGGGCCTACCCGCGCGCACGGCCGCGGGCCTCGTGTATTTGGACGGCGCCTTCTACTATCACGCGTGGCCGGAGGTGTGGCTGGGGAAGTGGGTGGCGGTGGATCCCACCTTCGGTGAGTTCCCCGCGGATGCCGCGCACGTGCGTCTCACGATCGGCGGACTCGCGCGCCAACTCGAGCTCGTGCGGCTCGTGGGGCAGTTGAAGGTGGACGTCGTACAGGCGGGACCGATCTCATGATCCGACTGGAAGGGCTCACCAAGCGCTACGGGACGTTCAGCGCGGTCGACGGCATCGACCTTCACGTCGCGCGCGGCGAGCTGTTCGGGTTCCTCGGACCCAACGGCGCCGGGAAGACCACCACGCTCCGCATGATCGCCGGGATCCTCCGACCCACGACCGGGCGGATCTTCCTGCGGGACGTCGACCTGATCGCGGACCCGCGGACGGCCAAGGCGATTCTCGGCTTCATCCCCGACCGACCGTTCGTCTACGAGAAGCTCACGGGCGGTGAGTTCCTGCGGTTCGTCGCCAGCCTGTACGGCCAGGATGGCGACGTCGTGGAGCATCGTATCAACGAGCTGCTGGACGTGTTCGAGCTCACGCAGTGGCGGGACGAGCTGGTCGAATCCTACAGCCACGGCATGCGGCAGAAACTCATCATCTCCAGCGCCTTCGTGCACCGCCCCGAGCTGATCGTGGTGGACGAACCCATGGTGGGGCTCGATCCGCGTGGCGCTCGGCTCCTGAAGGACTTGTTTCGGCAGTTCACGGGACGCGGTGGCACGGTCCTGATGAGCACGCATACGCTCGAGGTCGCCCAGGCGATGTGCGACCGGATCGCCATCATCCAGAACGGCCGCATCGTGGCCCGCGGAAGCATGGCCGAGCTGCGCGAGCAGACGGCCGCCGGGGACGCCTCGCTCGAGGACCTCTTCCTCCGATTGACGGGGGGGGCGGCCGTTCGCGAACTCGCGGCGGTGCTCGAGGACTGATGGTGTCGCTCTTCACCGTGCTGGGGCCCAAGTGGCGCACCGCCCGGGCGCGGTTGCGGCAGGGCCGCCAGGGCCGGAGCGGCAAGGCCATCATCCTGACCACCGTGGGACTGTTGTTTTGGGCGGCGGTGTTCGGCGTGTTGTATCGGGTGCTCGCTTACTTCCGCGGGGTCGAGGAGATCGGACCGCTGCTCGCCAGCAAGCTCCTCGGGCTCATGCTCTTGAGCTTCCTCTCGATCCTGCTGCTGTCGAACGTCGTCACCGCGCTGTCGTCATTCTTCCTCGCCAAAGACCTCGACCTGCTCGTATCGACCCCCATCGACTGGCTGGATCTGTATATCGCCAAGCTCGGGGAGACGCTGGTCCACAGCTCGTGGATGGTCGCGCTCATGGCCGTCCCCATTTTTGCCGCGTATGGCGTGGTCTATCACGGGGGCTGGGCATTCCCCCTTGCGGCGATCGCCGTCTTCCTGCCCCTCCTCGTGCTCCCGGCGGTGGTGGGCAGCGCGACGACGCTGATCCTGGTGAACGTGTTTCCCGCGCGCCGAACGCGCGACTTGTTGTCGGTGATCACGATCGCCGCCGCCGGGATCCTGGTCCTCATGTTCCGGCTCATCCGCCCGGAGCAGCTCGCGCGGCCGGAGGGTTTTCGAAATCTGCTCGACTTCATCACGGTGTTGCGCACGCCGACCTCGCCGTTCCTGCCGAGCGAGTGGGCGACGCGTTCCATCATGGGCTTCCTGGTCGGGCCCTTCGATTGGCTCGAGCTCATCCTGCTCTGGAGCACCGCCGGCGCGTTCGTCGTGCTCGGGGCCGTTCTGCACGCGCAACTCTACCCGACCGGATTCACCAAGGCGCAGGAAGGAGCCGAGCGGTTCGTGCGCGGGCGGCTATGGCAGCGCCTGATCGCGCCGACCACGTGGTTCCTGTCGGTGGACAAACGGGAGTTCATCGTCAAGGACATGAAGCTCTTCTTCCGCGACGCGACGCAGTGGAGCCAACTCATTCTACTCGCCGTCCTCGTCGTGATCTATCTGTTCAACATTCGGGCGCTCCCGCTGTTCAGCGGCGAGCAGGTTCCCTTCTTCTTCATCACGCTCGTGTCGTTCCTGAACCTGGGTCTGGCGGGCTTCGTGCTGGCGTCCATTGCCGCCCGGTTCATCTTCCCGAGTATCTCGCTCGAAGGCCGCCAGATGTGGCTCCTGCGCTCGAGCCCCCTGGACCTGCGCGCGCTCCTCTGGTCCAAGTACTGGACGGGCACCGTTCCGCTGCTCGTGCTTGCGCTCGTCATCACGGTCCTCACCAACGTGCTGCTGCGGGCGACGGGCTTCATGATGGTCGTGAGCGTGGGGACGATTCTCCTCCTGACGCTCGCGATTGCCGCGCTCGCCCTCGGGTACGGCGCGGTCTACCCGCAGTTCGATACGGAGAATGCCGCGCAGATCCCGACGTCGTTTGGCGGCTTGATATTCATGATGACGACGGTGGTCCTCCTCGCAATCGTCATCGTGCTCGAAGCCGCCCCGGTCTACACCTACTTGCAGGCCATGCGGAACGATGAGGCCGTGCGCGTCTCGATCGGGATGGTCCTGCCGTTCGTCGCCGTGGTGCTGGTCTGCACGCTCGCCACGGCGATCCCGCTACGGGTCGGGCTCCAGCGGATGGAGGAGTACGAATTCTAGACGCCTAGACGCCTAGACGGCCAGACGGCCAGCGGACGGCGAGTGGTGAGGTGACAGGACGAATCCCCCTGTCACCTGCCCAACTCGCCGTCCGCTTGCCGTCTAGGCGTCTAGGCGTCTAGGCGTCTGGGCGTCTGGGCGTCTATTCTATGCGATACGGAATCCCCCAGCCGTTCGCGCGGTAGTCGTCGTCCGTGTCCGTGTTGAACGCCTGACTGTCGATGGCGTCCACCACCATCCGTTCCCGACCGGCGAACCGGACGATCCAGTGGCGGACGAACACACCGTCGGCGCGCTGGCGCATGGGAATCCGCACCCAGCCGCGCGCCGCAGGCCCATGGTGATACACGTGGAGGAAGACGAACGTGGGAGGCACGTTGTCGATCCCGGTCGTGTTCTCGATCTCGGCGAGGACGCTGACCGAATCGCCGAGGTGCAGCCGCGGGATGCGGGTGTCGACGTCGAACAGTGCGGCGGGGTCGCTCACGTCCAGCTTGGTGTCCCCGTTGACCTGCACCACGACGCGCGTGATGCGCACCGTGCGCGCCGCTTCATCGGTCATGCGCCACTCCCGCGGGCTCAGAGACAGGAGGCGCCACCGCCGGCCGGCCGAGTCGGCATCGGCCCGTCGCACGAGGGTCGCCCGCTGGACGGCCTGCTCCCGGAGCGGCTTCTGGGTGGGATTGGCGACGCTGTCGCGAGTTCGGTCCAGGATGAAAAGGCCGTCGAACGTCACGACGGCAGTCGCCTCGGCGGTATCGCCGACCACGGTGACGATGTACTCCCGACTCACTGGATCGCCATAGCGCCGCCCCCACCGCTGGGTCAGGGGGACGGTATCCTGAACGGCCACCTGTGCCAGCGAGAGGTCGAAGGACTCCGCGAGGTTCAGATCCTCGGCGGTCCCGTCCACCCCAAACGCGTCGGTGAACCAGCCGGACGCGTCCAGGGCGGAGATGACCTCTTGGCGGTCGAGCTGGGTAGCGTTGTCGATGGCGGTGGGACCGTCGCTGCACGCGACGAGCCCAACGGCCGCGGCCGTGGCGAGAATGGTGATGCGATGCATGACGACACCCTCCATGCGGAACGTCTCAGTAGATGAACGTGTGCGGTCACCCGGTGAGACGCCGCGCCGTGGATGGCGTTAAGGGTGTGATCTAGCTCACCGGCACCGTGAGCGGCCGGCCACACTCCGAGCAGAAGGTCGCCCCCGTTTCCGGACGCGGTCCGCAATGCGGGCACACCGTCATGCCGCCACGGGCCGCCTGGATGAGGGCTTCCGCCGGATCCTCCGCCTCCGCCATCACCGCCGACTGCGCGCGTTCCGCGTCGAGCGCGGTGAGCGCGTCGCGCCCGTACCGGGCCTTGAGCTCCGCATAATCCTCATCGGACAGCTTGCCGGTCGCGCGGTCGAACTCGATCTCCTTCAGGGCCAGGAGCGCTTGGACCTTGGGGGACTCGGATTCGTCCATGGGGAGAGCATCCAACTCGTCCATCGAGGCGTCCGGTGTCGGCGGCGCACGCCGGGCCAGCGGTTCCAGCACGAGCGCGAGCGCCGCGAGCGCCACCGCCACCCCAGCAATCAATTCCAACATGGGATCAACTCTCTACCTGATCGAGCTCTGCTCGGAGGCGCGCCTCGTCCTCGTCCGAGAACGCCGACGGCGCACCGGCCGCGGCTTCCTCCGCCACGCGGACGTGGTTGCGCCGCACCAGCACCCACGTGATCACGATCCCAACCAGGGTGATGGCCACCCCAGGGAGCAAGTACGCGGCCCAATTGAGCCCTTCCTTGGGCGGGGCCATCAAGGCCGATTCCCCGTACTTCGCCACGAAGGTCGCGATGATCTCGTCCGCCGACTTGTGTTGCTGCACGAGTGCCACGATCTCACGGTGCAATGCCGGCGAGTAGGTGCACGTGAAGTCGGTCGTGCGGCACGTGTAGATATCGAGGTTACAGCCGCATGTGCACCGCAACCGCCGCTCGACGCCGACGATGAACGGATCGTTGGCGTAGTCGTTGACCGGGTCCTGAGGGCGACCGGCCAAGTCCGGCTGTTGCAAGGGCGCCACCGCCGTGTCCCGCTGCGCCTGCTGCGCCCCCGTGGGAAGCAGGGCGAGGGCGCCCGCCCGGAGGAAGTCTCGGCGCGCGATGGCCGTCCTCACGTGCCCGCCTCCTCGCCCACGAGCTGCGTGCGATAGCCTTCCATGGCACGCCGCGTAGCCCGGTCCGTCGGACCGCCACCCGGCCACAGGGTCACGACCCCGCCGAACACCAGGATGGCGCCACCGAGCCACACCCACATGACGAGCGGGTTGATCGTGAACTTGTAGACCGCCTCTTCGGTGCCGTTCACGGCGCCCGCGAACACGATGTAGATGTCCTCGCGCGGATCGGAGCGGATGGCGGCCTCGGTGGACGGCTCGAACGTCGGCCGACCGAACGAGTCCACGTGCTGGCGTTTCTCACTCGTCATCACCCCGACGCGTTTGCCATCGCGCGTGACCTCGACGCTGGCAGCCGACACGAAGCGATTCAGCGCCTCGTATTGCGAGATCCCGAGGTGCGTGAACGTCAGCTCCTGCCCGAACGGCGAGCGCATGGATACCGACTCACCAGGCTTGAGCGACGCCTCCATCTCGGTCTTGAACGCCAACCCGGTGAAGCCCACGAAGTACGTCACGATGCCCAGGTGGACGATGTAGCCGCCGTACCGCCGACGGTTTCTGCCGATGAGCCGCGCGAGCGCGAGCGGGTAGCTCTCCCCGTGCAGCCGGTGTCTGGCTCCCATCCCTCGCACGAATTCCTGCACGATCGTGGTCGTCACGAACGCGCCCAGCGTGATCGCGATGCCGGCGTAGGCATCCGACAAGCGCACCGCCGCGAGCAACGCGCCCACGATCAGCGCCACGAGCACGGGCAGGAAGAACTGGCGCCGGAGGTTCCCCGGGCTCGCCTTCCGCCACGCGATGAGCGGGCCGATGCCCGTGAGGGCCAGCAGCGCGAGGCCGATTGGGATGTTCACCTGGTTGAAGAACGGGGGCCCGACCGTGACCTGTGTCCCGCGCACGAGCTCGGAGATCATGGGGAATACCGTCCCCCACAGCACCGAGAACGCCATCCCCACGAGGAGCAAGTTGTTGAAGAAGAAGCTCGCCTCCCGCGACAGGGCGCTCTCGAGGCGGGCCTCCGTCTTGAGCAGATCCCAGCGCGACCACGTGAGCCACGCCATGAACACGCCGCCGAGAATGAGGAACCAGGCAAAGAAGTTCCCGACCGGCGATTGGGCGAACGAATGCACGCTCGAGATAACGCCGCTTCGCGTGATGAACGTCCCGAAGATCGACAGCGCGAACGAGATTCCCACGAGAATCACGTTCCAGCGCTTCAACATGCCCCGCTTTTCCTGGATCATCACGGAGTGCAGGAAGGCGGTCATAGTGAGCCACGGCAGGAAGCTCGCGTTCTCGACCGGGTCCCACGCCCAGTAGCCACCCCACCCGAGCTCGACGTACGCCCACCACATGCCGAGCGTGATGCCGATCGAGAGAAACACCCACGACAGGAGGGTCCATTTCCGGATGGCGTGCAGCCAGCCCACGTCGAGGCGCCGCGTGAAGAGCGCCGCCACCGCGAACGCGAACGGGATGGTGATCGAGACATAGCCCAGATACAGCATCGGGGGATGGATCACCATGCCGGGGTTCTGCAGCTGCGGGTTCAGCCCGTTGCCGTCCATCGGCGTGAAGCCGAGCCGATCGAACGGATTGGCGCCGAACACGGTCACTGCAACGAAGAACACCGTCACGACGGACGTCACGGCCGCCACGTACGGCATGAGATAGGCGTACCGACGGGGCGTCAGCAGCTGGGCCGCGGCCGCGAACCACGTGAGGATGAACCCCCAGAACAGCAAACTGCCCGCCTGGCCGCCGTACAGCGCCGACACCTTGTAGGGAAGCGGCAGGTTGCGGCTCGAATAGCTCGCGACGTACGCGACGTTGAAGTCGTTCCGGAGGAGCGCGATGAGCAACGAGACCAGCGCAACCGTCAGCAGGCCGGCGAGCGCGAACGTGGTGCGCCGCGCGCTCGTGATGAGGACGGCGTCACCCCGCTGCCCCCCCACCCATCCGACGATCGCCCCCCACGCGCCGAGGAGGAGGGCAAGCCACAACGCAAGTTGTCCGAGAACCGTCATGGGGTCACGCCTTCGGTGTCGAGCTGTAGCGCGACCCGCATTTGGCGAGCAACGTCGTGGCGCGGAAGGTCCCGTCGGGTTGCAGGCGGCCTTCGACCACCACCTCCACGTCGTCGGTGAACGTGTCGGGCGCGAGACCGCGATAGACCACCGGATACGTCACCTGCCCATCGGTGACCTGGAAGCGGATGGTCTGCGACGCGACATCGCGCTCGATCGTGCCGGAGACCACTTTCGCACCCATCTTCACACCAACGTCGTGGAACGACGCGTCCGCGGCGATCTTGGACGCCAGCTCGGACGGGGTGAGGAAGTAGACACCGGTTTCCTTGATACCCGACGCCATCAAGAACCCGACGGTACCGACGACGAGGACGCCGGCAAGGAGAACTTTGTGGGAAGCGCGCATATGACGACTCACCGAACCAAGGACGCTGGGAAGACCGCTCGAAGCCATCGGAATATAGAGTACCTAGCCACCACCGAAAAGTTCATAAACTCCTCATAAAGGAGACTTCATGCCGGCCCTGGATGTCGCTCTGGGCCGACGATCGAGCACCGGTTCTGCCTGTCGCGCTCCCCCTGGGAGGACACTAGTGTAAGGCCTTGTCCCACATGGTGATGCGGCGGTGCGCCCCAACCTTCACGGCGGCTTCACGGTCCCTTGTCGGCCTGATCGCTACGTTGTCCGCCGCGGATCGCTGGGCGCAGATCCCCCTTCGCCCGACCGGTTGTCGCCTCACCCTCCTCCCGGGTGACTGATGCGCACGCTCTTCATCGTGAACGACGCCCCCTACGGCAACGAGCGCTCGTACAACGCGTTCCGGCTCGCCGCCTCCCTCGCGACGCGTGAGAACGAGGAGGTGTGGATCTACCTCATGGGCGACGCCACGTCCGCCGCGAAAGCGGGGCAGAACGTGCCCAAAGGGTGCTACAACTTCGAGGCCATGCTGCGCCTGCTGCTCTCCTATGGCGCGTCCGTAGGCGCGTGCGGGACGTGCCTCGAGGCGCGTGGCATCACGGAGAGTGAGTTGGCCACGGGTGTGCAGCTGTGCTCGCTCCAAACACTCACCGACTGGGTCCAGCAGGTCGACCGCGTCCTCACCTACTAGCGGTTCCGGCGTCGCGACGGTGCCAGCGGACCCGCACGGCAGGACGTGAGAACGTAGGCTGAGCCGGGGGTCGCTCACGTCCTCACATCCTCACGTTCTCACGTTCTCACGTGACCGGCGACTACTTCCTGGGGTTCGCCGTGTATCCGAGGTACGTCAGGACGATGACGAACACGATGATCGCGAGCCCCAGCCACATGAACACGCGACCGGATTTTCCCCGCTCGGCACCGCGATCCAGAAACGGCACCAGCAACAGCACCAGGCCACCCAATCCGAAGCCGAGAATGCCCACGGCTTCGCCCTCGATCCCCACGATGTGCGCGGGCAGGTACTTGAGGGTCTGGAACATGAACATGAAGTACCACTCGGGCCGGATGCCCGCGGGCGCCGGTGCGAACGGATCCGCCTTGACGCCCAGCTCGGCGGGGAAGTAGGCCGCCAGCGCCGCGAGGATCGCGAGCGCGGTGAGCCAGCCAACGAGGTCGCGCAAGAAGAAGTTCGGGAAGAACGGCATCCGCCGCTTCGGACCACCCGCGGCCGCGACCGATTCCGGCACGCTCATGCCATGGCGCTGGACCAAGTACAGATGCACACCAAGCATCGCGAGGGCGGCGGCCGGGAGGATGGCGACATGAATGGCGTAGAACCGCGTCAGGGTGGCGCCCGTGACGTCCTCCCCACCCCGTAGCACCCGTAACAGCGACTCACCCACTACCGGTATGACGGCGATGATCTGCGTTCCAACGCGCGTGGCGAAATAGGACAGCTCGTTCCACGGGAGCAAGTACCCCGTGAATCCGAAGGTCAAGGCCAACCCGAACAGCGCAAACCCACTGACCCACGTCAGCTCGCGGGGCCGACTGTATGCGCGCAAGAGCAACACGCTGAAGAGATGGAGGAACAGCGCGAAGATCATCAGGTTCGCGGACCAGGCATGGATGGATCGGATCAGCCATCCGAACTGCACCTCGGCCATGAGAAACTGAATGGACTCGTAGGCTTCCCCCGCACTCGGCCGATAGTAGATCAACAGGAGGGCGCCCGTCCCCAGTTGCACCATGAAGAGGAAAAGCGTCATGCCGCCGAGATAGTACCAGAGCGTGTGGCGGTGTACCGGAACGTCTTTCTTCTTGGCGAGCGTCCCGATCCCCGCCAAGCCGAGGCGGTCGTCGAGCCACGTCCACGCCTCGGTCACCCACGTCCGCTCGCCTGGCATCACGCCCCCTTGCTCACGACGATCTGGTCCCCCCGGACGTTCACGACGAACTTGTCGAGCGGCCGCGGCGGCGGACCCGCGATGTTGATGCCGTTCAGATCGAAGTGTCCGTTGTGGCAGGCACACCAGAACTGCCCGAGGTCCTGCCGGAGCTGGATGATGCACCCGAGGTGTGTGCAGGTGGCCGAGAACGCGCGAAGCTCTCCGGACGCCGTCCGCACGATGATGCCGGGACGATTGCCGAACTTGAATAGCTTGGCCGTGTTCGGTGCCACGTCTCCCGGTGGGAAGGGCAGCGTCACCGTCGACGCCGCCGACTCCGTGCTCGCCGGGGGAACGAGGTACTTGGTGACCGGATACAGCACCGCCACGAACAGCCCGCCAATGCTCGTGGAGAGAATCCACGTCACGAGCCCGCGGCTCATGACCCACTGGAGGAACGTCCGACGACCCTGCGTGGGCGATGACATGGGTGTCATGCCTCTGCTCCGCGACAGCGTGGCTCGCCCGGAATGCGCCTCATGCCTTCCGCTCCAATTGCCAGATCTTGAGAACGAGACTCCCGATCAGGAGCACGATGATGCCGGTGGACAACCCGAGACCGACACGTCGGAAGCGGAGGTCGGCCAAGGCCTGATCCCCCCGGACGACCGCCGTGTCGGTGATCGCGAGTCCTTCTTCCACGTGGCGCTCGACCGAATCGGCCTGGAACGCGTGCACCGCGGTGCGGGCCTGCAGCAGGGCGGTTCGTGCGTTTCGCAGATCGAACTCCGCCTGACTGACCTCCATGCCGGCGTGCTCCGCCGACCGCAAGAGCGAATCGGCGACGCCGAAGGAGGCGCTGAGTGTGTCGATCGCATGACGCATCGCGACCGCCGCGACCGCGCCCGCCTGACCGGCGACGTGACAGCGCGTGCAGACGGCGCCCTCGCCCATCCCCAACATCGAATCCGCGGTCGCATGGATGGCGTGGTTCCCGTGGCAGACCACGCAGCCCGGGACCCCCATCCGCGCGAACGCCGGCGCGTGGCGGCTGCCCGAGAAATACGTCTCCATGACCGTGTGGCATTGTCCGCACACGTTGCCGACCCACTGCACACCCGGAGGTGCGGCGCCGTGATTCCCGTGGCAGTCGTTGCACGTCGGTGCCGAGAGGTCGCCGCCCTCGGACAGCTTCTGCCAATGGATGCTCTCCCGATAGCGTGCGAGCTGGTTGGTCGGGATCCCGTACTCGGCCATGTAGGTCGAGTCGGCGTGGCACCGACCGCACGTGGTCGCCACGTTGGCGGGATACACGCTGGAGCGCGTGTCGTCCGGGGGCCGGATCTGGTGCGCGGGGTGACAGGAGATGCAGGTCGCGACCTTGGTGTCCCCCATGCCGAGGAGTCGCTGGCCGTGGATGGACGCGCCGTACTCCGTCACCTGGTCGACCCGTACCGCCGGGTTGTAGCGCCGCATGAACGCCGCGTCCGAATGGCATCGGCCGCAGACCTGCAGCACCTGGCGCCCGACGGGCCGGCCGAGGAAGCCCTTCTGTGGGTCCATGCTCGCGAATCCCGACGCCGTCGGATCGCCACCATGGCACTCCACGCACCCGAAACCGAGCCCCGCGTGCACGTCATCCCGGTACTTGGTCACTGGCGCCGACAGGCGTTCCGGCAGTCCCTTGTGACAGTCCACGCACACGCTCGGCGGGACGCTGTCCCCCGGACTCTGCGCGGACGCGCGCGTGGCTCCAAGCACCCCACCCAGCAGGAACAGCCCCACCGCACCTCGCCAACGAATCATCGCCCGCGCCCCCGACTCTGGAGATACGCCATTAGATCCGCCGTCTCTGCCGCGGTCAGCGACCGCCACGCTCGCTTGAGCGAGTCGGCGGGAAGGCTCACGTGATTCCACAGGGCCGCGATCGCGGCGCCGCGGACGGCAAGCGGCGGCAACCGAGACAACGCGGGCGCACTCGTGCCATGGCAGCCCGAGCAGCCCGCCGACGCCGCCACTCGGGTTCCACGCGCCGCCGATCCCGCCCCCGCCAAGTACTGGAGGCTGCCGAGGTAGGCCACGATGTCCGCCATCTCCGCACCCGTGAGCTGCGGGGCGGCGATCCCGGCCGACCGCATGGCCTGCAGCATGCCCGTCCCCATGTTCCACATCGCGGCGGCAAAGTCCGCCGGCTGGCGCGGCGCGACCGCGGTCAGATTCGGTCCCACCGTGCCACCTTGGCCCCCGGCCTGGTGACACCGCACACATCCCTTGGCTTGGAACTGCCGCCGCCCCGCATCCGCGCTCCCGCCCAGCACGTACACCGCCTCACGCGGCAGGCCTTTGCCCCCAACCCCGAAGAACGCGAGGAGGTCTTCAATGTCGCGACCGGTGAGCGCGGGCCGGACGATGCCCCGCCGCCGCATCTCTTCCGCCATGGCGGGCGCGTGGTTCCACAGGTCCGCGGCGAGGTCGATCGGTGACGCCACCTCGCGGAGGCCATCCAACGCCGGTCCGAGCACGCCACCCACATTCCCGACCCGATGGCACACGATGCACTTTCGGGAGGTGTAGAGCTCGAGCCCCCGGGCCGAATCGCCGGGTGGCGTCCACGCCGCGGCCCAGAAGAGGAACGCCATCAGGTCGGCTGCTTCCCACGGCTCGAAGTGGGGCGCCGGCCTGCCCGCGGTGGCGAGCCGATCCGCCATCTGCGGAAGGTGATTCCACAGGGCGCTCACGAGTGAGGCGAGCGAGGGCGCCGAGATGTGGGCGAGGTCCGGACCGACGTGGCCGCCAATCCCCTGGATGGCGTGACACTCACTGCAGCCCTTCGCGCCGTACACCGCGGAGCCGGCCGCAATGTTCTGGGCCGTAGTGGGCACGTCCTGCGCGGCGAGGATGCGTGGGGATCCCGTCACACCAGCCGCGAGCGCCAGCGTGACTCCGACGAACCCACCCCACGCTCTCGACGTCACTCGATAGGCGCTGGTCGCAGCGTGATGAGCACGGGATTCCCGATGCGGATGATCAGTCATTGGGACGGGGAAGTTTCGTATGGGCGCACGGCTGTGGCAAGAGCAAGACGCTTTTGGTCGGAGATCCTAGCCCGGCGCGGGCTGGGACGCCAAATCTGGCCACGCCGCGGCCAGAATGGCCGGCAGCACGACCGCAGCAGGACCGAGGGCCAGATGGATGTTCTCGCCGCGCCGCTGTCCTTCGGCGTTGGTGTTGACGATCCCGACGACCGCCCCCGCGGCAGCCGCAATCCACGGCAGCGAGGCGGCTGGCTCGACGAGGTTCGAGGTTCCGACCGACAGGAACACCTGGCAGTGCGTGGCCGCCTGCTCGGCCTCCGCCAACGCCTCGAACGGCAGCAGCTCGCCGAACCAGACCACGTCCGGCCTGAGCGGTGCGCCGCATCGGGGGCAGGACGGCGGACGCTCCGCAGCGCCCGCCGGGGGATCCGCGACGATTCCCTCCTGCGAGCACCGCGTCCGAAAGATGTTGCCGTGCAGTTCGATGACGCGCCCGCTGCCCGCGCGCTGGTGCAGGCCATCGATGTTCTGCGTTACCAGGGTGAATCGGGGAACGCGCCCCTCGAGTTCGACCAAGGCCCCGTGCGCCGCGTTCGGCTCCGCTTGCCCAATCGCCTCTCGCCGCGCGGCATACCACTCCCAGACGACTTGTGGCTGGCGGGCGAACCCCTCAGGCGTCGCCAACTCGTTCGGGTCGTAGGTGGCCCACAGTCCGGTCAGGGCCTCACGGAACGTGGGGATGCCGCTTTCAGCGGAGACGCCGGCGCCCGTGAGCACGACGACGTGTTGAGCGTCACGGAGCGCGGCTGGGATCACGGGATCGATCCACACGGCCGTCACGGAGCCTCTCGTACGGCCAACACCTGCACCACGGCGCCTCGCCCGCGATGGAAACGGCCCTCGATCACCTCCCGCTCGCATTCGCGGGCGATGATGAAGGTGAGCCCGGCGAGATCCGTGCGCAGGTCCTCCACCGTCGCCAGGAGCTCCGGCACGGATGGCCCTCCCGTCCCGAATGCGAGTTGGCGAGGGGTGTAGGCCTCGAGCACGAGCATCCCCCCCGGCCGTAACGCTCGGACAGCCGCGCCATGCACACGCCGCCGAAGCTCGCGCGGGAGATGGCAGAAGATGGACACGATGACGTCAAACCGCGTCGCCGGCAGCGGAAACGCCGCCAAGTCGGCGACGCAGGCGGCGACGGGCACGCCGTGCCGGGCGGCCAGCACGGTCGCCTTGCGAAGGCCAACGCGGGAGCGGTCCACCGCGATCACGCGCCAGCCCGCCCGGGCCAAGAACGCGGCGTTCCGCCCTTCCCCTTCTCCCAGCGACAGCGCTAATCCGTGCGGCAGGCGGTCCACCACGCTCGAGAGGAAGTCGTTGGGCTCCGTTCCGTACACGAATCCCGGTTCCGCGTAGCGGGCATCCCAGTCCGGCCGAGGTGGCGTCGCGCTCATCGACACCGTCAGTCGTGGCAGGCCGGCTCAGCCGACCGCGTCCGCCTGCTCCCGGATATGCTGCCACGCATCGGCGACGTGCCGTTCCTCCGTGTACGGTCCCCCAACCGCCAGGCGCAAGACATAGCGATCGTGCAGTCGCGTGTGCGTCAGGTACAGCGCCCCCGACGCGTTCAGCCCGGCAAGCAGGCGCTCGTTCCGGGCGTCCTCCCCACGAAGCCGAAAGCACACGGTATTGAGCGGCACCGGCGCGACCACCTCAAACCGCTGGTCATCGCCCACCCAGCTTGCGAAGGTGGTTGCCAGCCGCACCGAGTGGCGGATGTGGCGGCGGAGACCATCCAGCCCGTACGCCCGCATCACGAACCACAGCTTGAGCGACCGAAACCGCCGCCCTAGCGGAACCTGCCAGTCCCGATAGTCGATCACCGCCCCGCTGGCGCCCGCTTCCGTACGCAAGTATTCCGGCAGGATGCTCAGCGCCCGCAACAGCGCCCTCCGATCGACAACGTAGAAGCAGTCGCAGTCGAAGTTCGTCAGCAACCATTTGTGGGGGTTCACACAGTAGCTGTCGGCCAGCTCCAGCCCATCGAGCAGCCAGCGGAATTCGGGACAGATAGCCGCGTTCCCCGCGAGCGCCGCGTCCACGTGGAGCCAGACGCCGCGCGCTCGGCACACCTCGCCGATCGCGCGGACCGGATCGACGGCGGTGCTCGAGGTGGTCCCGACCGTGGCCGTGACGAAGAATGGAGTCCGTCCGGCGGCGCGATCGGTGTCGATGGCCGCCGCGAGCGCCGCGGGACGCATCGCGTACGCCTCGTCGGTGTCGATCTCGCGGAGGTTCTCCCGTCCTATGCCCGCGACCCCGACGTCCTTCATCACAGACGAGTGCGCTTGGGCCGACGTGTAGGCGACGAGGCCCGCCGGCACACCGGTCACCGTGGCCCGTCCGTCCGTCGCGCGGTCGCGCGCCGCGAGCAACGCGCAAAGCGTGGCGCTGGAGGCAGTATCCTGGATCACTCCGCCACCCGGGCCGCGCGAGGTGAAGGTCTCCGGCAGTGCCATGGCGTCCGCGAGCCAGTCGAGGACGTGGGTTTCGAGCTCGGTGCACGCCGGACTCGTTGCCCATGACATGCCCTGCACGCCGAGGCCCGCGGACACGAGCTCGCCGAGTATCGCTGGCGGCGACGCGTTCGCCGGGAAGTAGGCAAAGAAGGAGGGGGCCTGCCAGTGGGTGATCCCCGGTAGGATGACCCGCTCGACGTCCGCGAGGATGGCGTCGATCGATTCGGCCTGCTCAGGGGGACTCACTGGGAGCGCGGCCCGAACCGCGCCCGGTCGCACCGATGAGAGCACCGGAAAACGCTCGAGTCGTTCGAGGTACGACGCCACCCAATCGATGGTAGCATGGCCATGGCGCCGGAACTCCTCCGGCGTCATGTGCCGGGGCGCATCGCCCATGATCCCTCCCCTGATGCCGGCGGTCCCGGCGGACGCTTGCGACAGGCGGGACCCACAGAAAAACCAGCGGGCCGCGGAATCCTACGATCCCGCGGCCCGTCCGGCTACTGCGAACACCGCCTGGTTACTTCTTAGCGACGTGGCACAGCGTGCACTGTTTGTTGTCGATTCCCTTGTGATTGGCCGGCACCGCCTTGATGCCCTCCATGGCGCCACCGTGGCACATCGTGCACTGCTCGCGGCCCGCGACGTCGTGCGGAAGCGCCGGCGGGGTCCCCGTCTGCATCGGTGAGTCTTTGGTGTGGCAGAGCGGGCACTGTTCGTTCGTACGTCCCTTGTGGTTGGCCGGGATTGCCTTGATGCCTTCCATGGCGCCGCCGTGGCACATCAAGCACTGCTCGCGACCCGCCTTGTCATGCGCCATCACTGGTGGCTTGGTGGCTTCCTGCGCCTGTACCGGCCGCGCCCCAGCCACCGACACCAACCCGATGGTCAACCCGATGACGTAAGTCCAACGCATACCCTTCCCCCCGTAAAGTGACTCCCCAAATCCCCCTACCATTACCCCTGGAATCAAATACGGATCCCGGCATCCGCAAGACCACGGAGCCGGGATCCGTACCCACGTGGACACGCCGGATCAGCCGTCTACGGGTTCCTCCGAGACGCCTGCGGGATGTCCGAGCCGTGACAGGTCCGGCACATCTCCTCGGCCCGCTTCTGGAGCTTGCCGGGATTGAAGCCGGGGCCGTGGGGATTGAACTGCCGGTGGCAGGCCAGGCAATCATTTTCCACGTGGCACGTGACACATGACTCCAGACTCTGCCGGGCCGCCTGGCCGTGACCACCGAGGAACCGCGCCGCCTTATCGTGATACCCGCGGCTCAACGGGGCATTCGACGCCAACCCTGCCTGGAGGTGACAGGTCTGGCAGAATTGCTGGGTGTTGTGACAATTCGCACAGGAAACCTCGCGGGTGTACGCCTGCTGCGGGTGCGAGGTCAAGAACCCCGGAGCATGGAACTTCGCCGTGCCTGCCGGATTCGGACGGTGACACTCGAGGCAGTCCGACCGGATGTGACACCCCGCGCACGCCTCCGGCCGCGCGGACGCGAGGTTGGCATGCTTGGTCGGCCAATCTGGGGTGTGGCTCTCCGGCGGGTGCCGCCGGACCGTGACGTTCATGGCCTTGCCCGAGGCGGCCGTGGGAAACGAGTCCGCGACCTCTGGGTTGCCGCGATGGCACTGATAGCAGCTTTCCTGCGCGTGGCAGACGGCGCAGGACGGATTGCCCGCCTTGACCAGGGCCCCGTGTTGCTGCAGCCAATCGGGGGCACGATGGGAATCCGGACCCTGGGCAGCGGCCGTGCCCACCCAGGCGAGCGCGAGCAGAACACCAATCAGTCGCTTCATCGGGCACCTCCCTCGGG
>CAYWNR010000015.1:0-9063 GCA_964459705.1 uncultured Gemmatimonadaceae bacterium
GGCCGGCCCTACGTTCCAGCCGATGCCACGAGCGCCATTCGCCATCGAGGAGTACGTCCGCTGGTCCGACGTCGATCATGCGGGCATCATCTTCTACGGCTCCTACGTGCGGTTCTTCGAGATCGCCGAAACCGAGCTGTTTCGGGCGGCGGGCCTGCCGTACGGCGAGCTGTTCGAGCACCTTGGTCTCTGGCTTCCCCGCGCCCATTTCGACTGCGACTTCACGTATCCCGCGCGCCTGGACGATCGGCTGCGTGTCGTCGCGTATGTCTCGCGCTTCGGCCGCTCGTCGCTCACGCTCGCGTTTGACGTCGTCCATCTCGGCGCCAACCGACTTGCGGCCTCGGGGCACGAAGTGCTGGTGTGCACGGACCGCGGGTCTCTCGCTCCGAAACCGATACCCGATACGCTGCGGCGTGCCCTGGAGCCGTTCGTCTTCAGCGAAACCGAAGCGCGCACAGTGCTCGAACTCGCGGAGCCGACCACATGACCCGCGCTCTGTTTCCAGTACTGCTCCTCGCCGCCTGTGCCCGCGGGGAGGCGCCGCCGGCGGACGGCGGCGACACCACCGCGGCAGACGATTCGATCGCTGCGGCCACTGCTGTCGCCGACACCGCGCTCCCCGCAATGCCGGACTATCCGGCCGCACGACGTGCTCACCTGGTGGCGCACGCGGTCGGGGCGCTCGACACCGACGTCACATGGCCCGCATGGGCCGGTCGGTGCGATCGGCCACCGATGCTCGTCGTGATTGCGGATGAACCGCGGAGTGGGGCGTCGGTGCTGCTCCATCTCCCGTCCGGAGACAGCCTCACGGGCAGCTATCCGATCAGCGCGGCCGATTCCGGGGCGCCGCCCGTGCCGCCCGCTGCCCAGCTGGGCTTCCAGTTCTTCGAGACCTCCACGGCCGACGTTTATCAATCCGCGGACGGGGTCGTCGAGGTCTCACGGCTGAGTCCCAATCGCGTGAGTGGGCGGTTTGCGGTCACGATCCAACACGTGGGCGACCAGGACCGGGCACGCGTGGCCGGCGTGTTCGCCGAGGTGCCGGTACGCGCGCTGCCACCCGACTGGTGCGAGCGTGCCGCAGCGGCTCAGGACTCGGTCGCCGCGCTGCCTCGTGACTCGGTCGCCGAGCGAACGGGGCGGAACGCAAGACGCCGTAGGGAACACAAGACTCCGTAAAGAACGTCTGCACGAGTTCGTGGGCAGGGAGCTGGCAGCCTTCGAGCGGAATCCGCGAGTAAACTCGCGGCTCGGCACCTGCCGGTAAACCGGGGTTCATTCGCCGACTCCGCACACGGCCGGCCTGCCAAGTCACCGCACTTGTGCCGAATATCCTCAAGCGTCGTCGTTTGGAAGCCCTCCCCGGCCGCGCTACATTGCGGATCCCATGGATTCCACCTACGTCCGCAAAGGATTCGGGCTCAAGCGCGAAATCGAGACTGAGCTCGCCGCCTACCACAGCCAGGTCGTCGATCGACTGAAGGCCGGCGGCAACACGCTCGTGGTCGCGGACCTCACCTTCCGGCTCGCCCGCGAGTTCGGGTTCTGTTACGGCGTGGATCGCGCGGTCGAATATGCGTACGAGTCCCGCAGGAAATTCCCCGACCGGCGGATCTTGCTCGTGGGCGAGATCATCCACAACCCGCACGTGAACGCGCGGCTCGAGGAAGTCGGCGTCGCCATCCTCGGCTACGATCCGAACGGCACGTTCGACTTCTCCGGCATCGGTCCGGAGGATGTCGTCCTCATGCCCGCGTTCGGTGTCACCGCAAAGGACTTCGAGCGTCTCCGGGCCATCGGCTGCGTCCTGGTGGATACGACCTGTGGATCCGTGCTCAACGTTTGGAAGCGGGTGGAGCGCTACGCGAAGGACGGTTTCACGGCGCTCGTGCATGGCAAGCACTATCACGAGGAGACCAAAGCCACGGTCAGCCAGGTGACCAAGTATGCGGGCGGTCGGTATTTGATCCTCTTCGACATGTCGGAAGCGGAAGTCGTCTGCCGGTTCATCGAGGCGGGTGACAATCTCGAGGAGATGGAGCGGTTGTTCCGCCACCGGGTGTCCGACGGCTTCGATTTCTCCCGCGACCTGGTCAGGGTGGGGGTCGCGAATCAGACGACGATGCTCGCCAAGGAGTCGCTGGCGATCGCCGCGCGCATCGGCGAGTCCCTGGCGCGGCGGTACGGCCACGACGTATTGGGCGAGCATTTCCGGAGCTTCGACACGATCTGTTCGGCGACACAGGACCGGCAAGACGCCGTGCTCGAGCTGATCGACGAACAGTTGGACGTCATGCTCGTCATTGGCGGCTACAACTCGAGCAACACGAACAACCTGGCAAAGATCTGCGCCGCGAACGTACGCACGTTCCACATCTCGGACGCCACCTGCGTCGACCCCGCCACCGGAACCATCCGGCACAAGCCGGTGGACGCGACGGAGGAGCGGGAGGGGCGGGCGTGGTTGGATGGAGTCCGACGAATCGGGCTCACCGCCGGTGCTTCGACGCCCAATAACAAGATTGGGGAGGCCGTAGAAAGGATACTGGAAACGAAAGGGCTTAGGCTAGACGGCTAGACGCCGAGACGGCCAGCGGACGGCCAGTGCTTAGGTGAAAGCGGAGGCGTGATCGGGCTCCATGACCCGAAGGCGGCTCCGCTTTCACCTTGGGCTTTCACCCGCTGTCCGTCTTGCCGTCTTGCCGTCTGGCCTGAGCCCCAACCCCCTGCTCCAACCCACTAGTACCTGAGGAGCGTTGCCGCCCACGTGAATCCCGATCCGAACGCGGCCAGGCATACCAGGTCTCCCCGCTTCACCTTGCCTTCGTTCACGGCCTCACAGAGCGCAATGGGAATGCTCGCCGCGGTGGTGTTGCCGTATCGCTGAATGTTGCTGTAGACCCTTTCTTCGGGCAGATCCAGCCGTTTGCGCACGGCCTCGGTGATCCGGAGGTTCGCCTGGTGGGGGACGAGAAGCACGAGCTGGTCCGGCGTGGCGTTGTGGTCGGCGAGCACTTCGCGAATCACCGCCGGGAACTTCGTGATGGCGTGCTTGAAGACCTCGCGGCCGTTCATCACGATGTTGGTCGAGCCGTCGTCGAGCATGTCCTTGGTGAGCCACGGACGATTGGCCGCGCCCGGTTTGGCAACACACAGCTCCAGGGCGTACTTCCCGTTGCTGTGGAGACGATGGCCGAGCAGTTGGCTCGGGCTCTCCTCCTCGGTGACCTCCAGGCACATGGCGCCGGCACCGTCGCCAAAAAGGACGGCCGTGTCTCGGCCCTCGGTCGTGAGCCGGAGCGCCGGGGATTGACGCTCGCTGCCGACGAGCAGGATGCGGTCGTGCGTCCCCATCCGGATGTAGCCGTCGGCGGCCGAGAGGCCGTAGAGGAATCCTGTGCACTGGTTGCGAACGTCCATGGCGCCCACCTCTCCCAGGCCGAGCGCGTGCTGGAGCAAGACGCCGTTGCCGGGGAAGAAGTGATCCGGTGCGAGGGTCGCGAAGATGACGAGTTGGACGTCGTCCGGCGTCCAGCCCGCGTCGGCCATGGCGGCTTTGGCCGCGGCGGCCGCCATGTCGGTGCATGTCTCACCATCGGCGGTGAACCGACGCTCCTTGATCCCCGTGCGCTCCTGAATCCACGCGTCCGAGGTATCCATCAACTTCTCGAGCTCGTCGTTGGTCACGACCCGAGACGGGAGGTAGTGACCCAACCCTGCAATGCGTGTGCGGCGCGTCATGACTTGAGCTGCGCGAAGAAGTCGTTGCCTTTGTCGTCCACCAGGATGAACGCGGGGAAGTCCTTCACCTCAATCCGGTAGATTGCCTCCATCCCCAGCTCGGGGTATTCGATCAGCTCCATCTTCGTGATGTGGTCTTTGGCGAGTATTGCGGCAGGTCCGCCGATGGAGCCGAGATAGAACCCGCCATGGTTCTTGCAGGCATCTGTCACCTGCTTGCTGCGATTGCCCTTGGCGAGCATCACCATCGAGCCACCGCGTGATTGAAACAGGTCCACGTACGAGTCCATGCGTCCCGCGGTCGTGGGGCCAAAGGAGCCGGCCGGCATTCCTTCGGGTGTCTTCGCGGGACCCGCGTAGTAGACCGGGTGGTCCTTGAAGTACTGCGGCAGGTCCTCGCCCTTGTCGAGGCGCTCCTTCAGCTTGGCGTGCGCGATGTCGCGCGCGACCACGATCGGGCCCGTCAGCGCCAGTCGCGTCTTCACGGGGTACTTGGTGAGCTCTGCCAGGATCTCCTTCATCGGTCGCTTCAAGTCGACGCGCACGATGCCGCCGTCGCCCGCCTGGCGGGCCTGCTTCGGGATGAAGCGACCGGGATTGGTCTCGAGTTGCTCGAGAAACATCCCGTCGCGCGTGATCTTGGCTTTGATGTTCCGGTGTGCGGAGCACGAGACGCCGAGCCCGACGGGGCAGGAAGCGCCGTGCCTGGGCAGCCGGACCACGCGCACGTCGAGCGCGAAGTACTTCCCGCCGAATTGCGCGCCGATGCCCGTCTTCCAGGCGTCTTCGAGGAGCTGACGCTCGAGGTTCACGTCCCGGAACGCGCGCCCGTAGGCGTCGCCCGACGTGGGTAGCGTGTCGAGATATCCGGTGCTCGCGAGCTTCACGGTCTTGAGGCACGCCTCGGCCGAGGTGCCGCCGATCACGAAGGCAAGGTGGTACGGTGGACAAGCGGCCGTGCCCAAGGACTTCATCTTCTCGATGAGGAACTTCCGTAGGCTCTCGGGATTCAGGAGGGCTTTCGTCTCCTGGAACAGGTACGTCTTGTTGGCCGAGCCGCCGCCCTTGGCGACGAAGAGGAACGAGTACTCCATGCCGTCCACGGCGTAGATCTCGATCTGCGCCGGGAGATTGGAGCCGGAGTTCTTCTCCTGGTACATGGATAGCGGGAGCGTCTGCGAGTAGCGCAGGTTCTCCTTGTTGTACGTCTCCCAAATGCCGCGCGTCAGGTACTCCTCGTCGCGTACGCCGGTCCAGATCTGTTGGCCCTTCTTGGCGACGACGATCGCGGTGCCCGTGTCCTGGCAAAAGGGGAGCACGAGGTGCGCCGATTCCTCGGCGTTCCGGAGCAACGTGATCGCGACCGCGCGGTCGTTGTCGCTGGCCTCGGGATCATCGAGAATGGCGGCGACCTGTTTCAGGTGCCCGGGTCGCATGAGGAACGACACGTCGCGCATGGCCTGGCGCGCCAAAAGCGCGAGCGCCTCGGGATCGACCTTGAGGATCTCGTGTCCATCGAAGGTGGCCGTCGCAACGTGGTCGCCGCCGATCCTGCGGTAGGGGGTATCGTCTTTCGCGAGAGGGAATGGGTCCTGCCAGCGGTGTTCGGTCACGATGCGCTCCTTGACCGTCTATGTGGAACGCGCCTTCTGGGCGCGGCGTTGACACCGAAACGTGATCGTCGGGCGGGAGGCGCGCAACGCCAGCGGAGGTGGGCGCCGCTGCTAGTCCTTCACGACGGCGGGTTTGATCAGATCATAGACCACGACATGCTCGATCTCGGTGTCGTCGACGGTCCGACCCAGCACGTAATCGGTGCCGATGTCGCTGACGATGAGCTTCGACGGGAGCGTGACCGAGCCCAGCCAGCGCCCCTCGTGGTCGAATACCTTCCACACCGCGACGCTGTCGTTCGGACCGGGGTAGTCCGCCACCCACAGATTGCGGTCGCCATCCACGAGGAGCCGGCTGAATGCGGGCATCGTTGCGGGAATTTCGACGTTGGCGTAGGCCTCCGCCATCTGCTTCGCGATGGGGTTCGATTGGTTTGCCAGCGTTTCGCGCACGCGCACCTTGATGGCGTCCGCGTCCGCCTCGGTAACGGGTCGCGGGTCCTGCGGTTTGCGGATGAGGCGCTGGAGCGTGCCAGTGGCTGTGTAGACGCCGATCTCGTACGTGTCCGACGTACCGAGGTACACCCGATCTCCCGCCGCGGCCAGCTGAGTGGTTGAGGAGAACGGCACCGTGGTGGGCATGGGGAGGGAGCGTCCCATGAGCTCCATCATCACGACCTTCATCCGGGGGCCGGGAAACAGCCCCAGCGTGTCGACGACCGAGCCCGCGGCGTCGATGTGCAAGGCGAGCACGCTGTCGCGGGCGGGGCCAGCAGGCCGGCTCAGGATGGCGCTCGGGTCACGGACGTTGTTGGCCAACGCGAGATAGGTCCCGTCGTCCAATTGGCCGGCGGGCAGGAAGGACATGATCGTGCGGGCATCGCCGGTCGTGAAGTCCCGGACGTGCTTGCCGTCGGGCCCGTACACGCTCGCCCGACGTTGACCCAGATCGATGGCGAGCAGGGAATCGCCCGCCAGCCGCGTGAGTCCGGCAAGCATGGTGAACTCCCCGGGGCCTTTGCCCTTCCTTCCCGCGCGGAGCCGGAGCGTGCCATCGGCGGCGTAGTACTGCAGCTGACTCGTCCCGCCGTTCGCAACGACGATGGTGCCATCGGAGAGGCGCGCGAGTCCGCGGATCTGGAAGAACTCGTGGTCCGGATCTCCCTCGGCCGCTCCCATCTGTAGGGCCGGAGCGTCGGCGATGTGCCACGCCTCCACCTCGCTCCACACCGGTGTCCGGTTCTCGACGATCGTGATCCCGGCACTGTCGCGGGTGACCCCCGGTTCGGATTCGGCGGTGCGGACCTCACCACACGCGGACAGCGACACGGACAACAGGCAGGCGGCGACGAGGGTGCGGGCGAGCATAGCTGCCTCGGAGGCTAGAGCGGTCTCGGGGAAGCTCTGCCCAAGTGCGGTGACGTGGGCCGCCGGCTCCGCTCGTGGACGCCCGAGTGGCGGTGACGACTCGCTGCGTACCCCTTGCTCACAACTTCCCTAGAGGAACATGGCAGCCCGGCGCGCCTCGCGGCAGACCTCCATTGCACGAGGGCGTGAATGGTTGCAACACGAAACCCGACCTCGCGCAGGGGTCATCTCCCGGGGGCGAACGCGGGCTCCTGAAACGGGACCCCAGCAATCGGCGTAGGGGCTCCGTGTTCCCAGTCCTCCTCGTAGTGCTCGGGCTTGCGCAACAAGGCGGCTCTGCCGACACCGCGGTCTACCGCGATTCGGCAACGGAGGCGCTCGTCAGGCGCGCCACGGCTCGGCATGCCATGCAGGTATCCCGCCTCGAGCGGTACGCGGCGCGCATCCGGACGCGGGCGGAAGGGTCCATCAAAGCCGGGCGATTCGGGCCGGAGATCCCCATCATTCGGATGGACCTGGCGGCTGCGGTCCAGTGGCATCGTCCGGCGGACGTCAGCATCGAGCTACTCGGCGCGCGGACGCACGCGGCCCGTCTGCCGGGCGCCAAGCGGGAGACGCTCGGTGGCTGGTTCGTGGGCCTCGTCACCGCGGACCCGTGGTTCGCGCCCGGCGCCATGGGAGACGAGATCGACTTCATGGGCATTCCGGACGAGCCGGCGCTGCACCCGCTGGCGCCGGACGCGGATCGGTTCTACCACTACGCCATCGTCGACTCGGTTCGCATGATCCTGCCGGGGCGGACGGTCCGCACCGTGGCGGTGGCCGTCGAGCCTCGCTCATACGATGCATCGCTGGTGCAGGGGACCATGTGGCTGGACGCGGACAGTCTCGACGTGGTGCGGCTCACGGTGGCGTTCGTGGGGCGAGGGTTGTGGGATGAGGATGATGACGACTCGCCGCGACTGGTCGGCGCCGAGGCGGATCTCGAGTACGCGTTGCACGAGGGGCAGTACTGGCTTCCGTATCGCCAGATCCTCACGCTCGATTGGCGCTATCGGTACCTGCCGGGCGCCGTCATCCCGGCGCGCGCCGTCTCGACGTTCGACGACTACCGGCTGACGGAGGTTCCCCCAATCGCGTTTCAGCGACGGACCTCCCACTCCAGGCTCGATCGAGAATGCGAGCCGTGGTCCTATCATGACAGAGAGGATTGCGGCACGCGTCGCGAGGTGCGGTCGAGACGGGACGGGGACGGTCGGTACCAGGTGGTGATCCCGCCGCTGGATTCGCTCGCGGCGTTCGACTTCGGCGATGGTGGTGACCAGACGGCCACGTTCGACGAGGAAGGGGTGGGCCGCCGTCTCACCGAGATGGCCATTCAGGCCGGGGCGGTCCCCGCGGAGGCGCGTCCCACCGATCACCCGTTGCTGAATCCCGTGCTGGTCGCGGCGCTTCGCGACGGCGTCCGCTTCAATCGCGTCCAGGGGCCGTCACTGGGCGCCACCGTGCGCCTGCGCACGGGGGCGCTGACGACCGTGGAGCCGAGCCTGCGCGCGAGCGCGGGCGACGAGCGCCTCACGGGGTCGCTCGTGCTCAGACGGTATGCTCCGCAGAGCGACGCGTGGATCCGGGCGCGCTATCAGCTGCGGGAGGCGGAGCCCTGGACGTCCGGTCTCTCGTTCGTGGGAACGCTGCGGTCGGCCGTACTCGGCGATGATGCGGCGGACTACTACCTGGTGACGGGCGCCAGCGCGGGCGCCACGGTGTTGTTGGGTCGCGGGCGTGGCACGCGCGTCGAAGTGGGGTGGGAACGACAGCGATCGGTGGTCGCTACGGAAGGCTCCGTCGTGAACGACGTGCTCTTCGGTGACGGGCTGTTTCTCCCGAATCCCGCGATCGTCGAGGGTGATTTCGGGCGCGTGATGGCGAGCCGACGGTTCGGCGAGTTCGGCGGTCCAACGCTGGAGGTTGGTGTCGAGGGACTGGGGGGCAGCGACCGGGCTGCCGCGCGGGGATGGATCGTGGGCGACGCGCCATTCGATCTCGGGCGGCGACACGGCCGCGTCGTGGCACGGGCGGGCCAGATGGTCGGGGACTCGCTGCCGCAACTGGAGTTCCGCGCGGGCGGGCGGTACACCGTGCGCGGCTACGAGTACGGGACACGCCGAGGACGCGGCGTGTGGTCGGTCCAGAGCGAGCTCGAGATCCGGCCGAACCCGTGGGTCGCGCCCGTGGCGCTGGTGGACGTCGGCAACGTCACCGGGTCGGGGAGCGGCGAGCCGCTCGTCGGGGTGGGGCTGGGGTTGTCGGTCGGGAACGGCTGGCTGCGGCTGGA
>CAYWNR010000015.1:9163-17674 GCA_964459705.1 uncultured Gemmatimonadaceae bacterium
CCTTCCGACAGTTGAAGCGACCGGTGGCACTGGCGGCACGACACGTCCTGTGGGCCGCGCCACGGCCCCAGCATGTCCAGGTCCTGGTCCGCGCCGCAGTCCGGGCAGGTCCCGCGTGCGGCGACCACGACGGCGGCGGTCTTGAGGCGCTGAACGAACGTCACCATCCCGAAGATCAGGAACCCCGGCACCAAGAAGAAGTGCGCCACGGGGATGAACACGCAGCCGATCGCCACGGCCCACCACGTCGCCAGGCCGACGGCCGCGCGCTTCAAGCGTGCGGGCCTGTCGAAGGAACGGATCTGGATGTGCGCGTCGGCTTCGTTGCCGCTGTAGCCGTTCAGGCGGTATCGAAGTTCGGTCGTGCCATCCCGCCCAGCATCCGTCATTGCTTCTCCTCCCGCGCTGCCGGTCCTGCGCCGGCTTGCGCAAGCTAACGCCGAACGCGAGGGGGGGTCGCTCTAGCCGATTGGTGCGGTTGGCCGTTGGACCGCGGGGATGCAGGGCGTGAGCGCGGCTGCTGGCAACGTCCCCGACGACGGCGCATATTCTTCGCGCTGCCAGGCCGGAAGGATCGAATGCTCCCCGACGACGCTGTGAGTACGCCCCTACCCCTCGGTGGTTCGACCGACATCCCGGAACGGATTGGCCGATACAAGATCCTCCAGGTGTTGGGCGAGGGTGGCATGGGGGTGGTGTTCGAGGCGGAGCAGACCGAGCCGGTCCAGCGCCGCGTCGCCGTCAAGACCGTGAAGCTGGGGATGGACACCAAGCAGGTCCTCGCGCGGTTCGAGTCTGAGCGACAGGCGCTCGCCGTGATGGACCATCCATCGATCGCCAAGGTGTTCGACGCTGGGGCCACGGACAATGGCCGGCCGTACTTCGTCATGGAATTGGTGCGGGGCGTGGCCCTCACCGAGTACTGCGACCTCCACAAGCTCACGACCGGCAAGCGGCTCGAGTTGTTCGTGCGAATCTGCAAAGCGATTCAGCACGCCCATCAGAAGGGGGTTATCCACCGGGATCTCAAGCCGTCCAACATCCTCGTCACTGCGCAAGGGCAAGAGCCCGTGCCCAAGGTCATCGACTTCGGTATCGCCAAGGCGATCAGTGGCAACCTCACAGACCGCACCCTCGCGACGCAGTTGGGAGAGATCGTCGGTACGCCGGCCTACATGAGCCCCGAGCAGGCCGAGCGCTCGGCGCTCGACGTGGACACCCGCACGGACGTGTTCACGCTGGGGGTGATTCTGTACGAGCTGCTCACGGGGACGTTGCCGTTCGACGTGACGTCGCAGGCGGCCCCGCAAGTCGTTCCATGGATTCTGCGGGAGGAAGAGCCGCCTACGCCGAGCGCGCGGTTCAACAGTCTGGGCGACGGTCGCAAGACGGTTGCCGAGCGGCGGCGGACGAACCCCGAAACCCTGCGCGGCCAGTTGGCGGGAGACCTGGACTGGATCGTCTTGAAGGCGATGGCCAAGGACCGGACACAGCGCTACGAGACGGCGAATGGCTTCGCTCTGGATATCGAGCGCTTCCTGCATGACGAACCCGTGCTGGCGCGACCGCCCAGCACCCGGTACCGGCTGGCGAAGTTCGTGAAACGGAATCGGGTGACGGTGGGAGCCGCGTCGTTGGCCCTGCTTGCGGTGATCGGGGGTGCGGTGGCGGCGACCGTCGGGTTCCTCAAGGCCCGGCGTTCGGAGGCCGTGGCCCACCGGGAGGCGGCGGTTGCCACGGGAACCACGGACTTCCTCGTGGATCTGTTCGGCGTCAGCAACCCGTTCATTGCCCGCGGTAGAGACCTCAGTCTGCGGGAGGTCCTGGATAGCGGCGCGGCGCGAATCGACCAGCTCGCGGACGCGCCGGAGGTGCAGGCGCGGATCACGCATTCGATTGGTACGGTCTACGCCGAACTGGGCATGTACGCGCAGGCCACACCGCTGTTCGACAGAGCGCTGGCGCGCTACACCGAGCTCTACGGTCCCGGGGATGTGCGGGTAGCCCAGACGCAGCGCGATATGGCGCACTTTCTCATTCTCGAAGGTGACTACGAGCGAGCGGAGACGTTGAACCGGGCCGCGCTCGCCACGTTCCGCCGGGCGTACGGGGACGACGACCCGAGAACGATTGACGCGCTCGACAACCTCGTGTTCGGCTTCCTCCGGAGTGGTCACAATATCGCAGAGGGTGAGAAGCTGCTGCGAGCGGCGCTCCCCGAGGTCCGCGCCGCGCTAGGAGAGCGCAACGAGCTGGTTGCGCTGACGATGGACCATCTGTGCTGGACGTTGCTTGGCCGGTCACCAGTGGCCGCGGATTCGGTGTGTCAGGCGACGCTCGACCTCCGGCGCGAAATCTTCCCCGGGGATCATCCGCAGATCGGCTACGTCCTCAAGCGGGTTGGGGCCGCACGGCGGGCGCTCGGTCACTATGAGGAATCGCTGGCGGCGTTGGAGGAAGCCGTCGCCATGGACCGCCGCCTCTACGGCGATGTTCACCCCGAGGTAGCCTACGGACTCCTGGGACTTGCAGAGACGTATCGGGCGATGGGTCAGCCGGCGAAGGCGCTTCCCTTGGCGCAGCAGGCGGTCGCGATGCAGCGGCAGCTGCTTCCGGACACGAACGCCGAGCGCGCGCAGGGGCTGGGCACGCTGGCGAACCTCCTGGGGGACCTGCGACGCTTCGACGAGGCGCTTGCGGTCTTGCATGAGGCGCTGGCAATCGACCGCGCGGTGTTCGGAGACGACGACCGGCGCGTGGCAAACCGCCTGATTGCCATCGGGTTGCTCGAGAATCAGCGAGGCAACGTGCGGCGGGCGCGTGAGGTCGACCTGGAAGCCGTGGGCATCTTGCGCAAGACGGCTGGCGAAAACGACCCCGCCTTGATCACGCCGCTCAACAACCTCGCCAGCGCGACGCAACGGCTCGGCGACGCCGCTGGGGCCGAGCCGCTCTACCGTGAGGCGATGGCGATCGCGAAAACCGCCCGGCCGGAGAGAACCTCATACGCCATCCTCCAAACCAACCTCGCGCGCGTGCTGACGGACCTCGGCCGGTACGAAGAGAGCTGCGCGACGGCCGACAGCGCCCGGGCCGACCTGGCGCAGCGCCTGTCGGAGGATCACTGGCGAGTCGCGGTGGCGCGGACCGTGCTCGGCCACTGTCTGACGCGGTGGGGCAAGTTCGCGGACGCCGAGCGGAACTTGCTCGATGGCCACACGGTGCTCCTGGCAAAGCGCCGGAAGGGCGACCTCTATCGCCGCGACGCCGCGGAGTTCCTGGTGGACCTGTACGAGCGCATGCACCGACCCGCCGAGGTGCGTCGCTACCGCGCGGTGCTCGCGAGCGAAAAGGCGGCATCGTGATCGGAGCCAGTTGAATGCCAGCGGCGGCGTGGGTTTTGATTCCGCTGCTGAGTGGCGTCGTGGCGTGGCTGGTTGTCGCGTTCTGGCAGCGTCGCCATCACGGAATCCGCGAGCGACTGGCGCGGGCCGAGGCAGACGTGCGGCGGCTGGAGGGCACGGACGCCGCAAGGATCCGGTTCCTCGGGAACATCGCGCATGAGCTTCGTACTCCCTTGACCCTGGTGCTGGGGCAGCTCGACGCCGCGTCGGTGGAGGCGGACGAGGACGCGCGCGCCCACCAGCTGCGGGTTGTCGGCCGGAACGCGCGCCGCATCAAGCGACTGGCCGACCAGGCGCTGGAGCTGGCCCGGCTCGACGCGGGTGCACTGGAGCCGCGGCGTCAGGACGTCGAGATCGTGCCATTCCTGGAATCGCTGGTGATGTCGTTCGAAGAATTGGCGGAGCGGAAGGGCATCCTACTCGAGTTCTTCGGCCGACCGCGCTCGATCCGCTGCCGGCTCGATCCGGAGCAGCTCACCACGATCGTCTCGAACCTGCTCTCGAATGCCCTGAAGTACACGCCGGCTGGGGGGCGGGTCGGGGTGGTGGCGGAGGCCCGGGGTGCCGTCACGAGCGCGGACGCGCCGGGTACGCTGCGGATCACCGTTGTGGACACGGGTGCGGGGATCGCGCCGGAGCGCCACGCCCAGATCTTCGAGCGGTTCGTACGCGGGCCGGATGACGACCGATTGCACACGGGAGGCGCGGGCATCGGCCTCGCGCTCGCGCGGGAGCTCGCGCGGATTCACGGCGGTACGATCAGCGTGGAGAGCGAGCTGGGTCGTGGCGCGCGGTTCATCGTGGAGCTGCCGCTTGGCCATCCCGGACCGCCGGCCACCACCCCGCCGCTGCTCGCGGGAGACGGACGTCCGGAGATCACCGCCGAGATCCTCTATCGCACCACGGGAGATCCGGACGCACCGGGCGCTCCGACGCCCGACCTGCCCCGCATCCTGGTCGTGGACGACAGCGCCGACTTGCGAGAGTGGATCGCGGCCCAACTCGCGGAGGTCGGTTCGGCTGTCCAAGCGGCCGACGGCGTCGCGGCCTTGGATCTGGCGCGCGAGTCGGTGCCCGACCTGGTGGTCACCGACGTGCGCATGGGGCGGATGGACGGGGTCGAGCTGTGCCGGCGGCTCCGGGCCGACGAGCGCACCAGTCACATTCCCATCGTGATGCTCACGGTCCGGTCCGCGGTGGAGCAACGCGTGGAAGGGATCGACGCCGGCGCGGACGAGTACCTCACGAAGCCGCTCGACGCGCGGGAGCTCAAGGCGAGAGTCTCTGGATTGCTCGCCACCCGGCAGCGCCTGCGGGAGCGGTTTCGCGAGCAGGTCGTGGTCAAGCCGTCCGACGTGTCCGCGCGGTCGGTGGACCAGACGTTCTTCGAGAAGGTGGTCCGGACCATCGACGAGGAGATCGGCAACCCCGACTTCAGCGTCCCACAACTGGCCGACGCTATGGCCATGAGCCCTTCACAGCTCGGTCGCAAGATCCGAGCGCTCATCAACCAATCGCCGGGGCAGCTGATCCGTTCCTTACGGCTGCAGCGAGCGGCGGACCTGATTGTCGCCAATGCCGGCAACATCGCGGAGATCGGCTACCGCGTCGGCTTCAACGACCAGAGCCATTTCTCGCGCACGTTCAAGCGGCACTTCGGGAAGGCACCGGCGGAGTACCGGCGCGAGGCGGCGTCGGAGTCTACGTGAGCGCCGGGCCCTTGTAGGCGGTCAGGCGGTCAGGCGGTTGGCCGGAGCCACTGACCGCCCGTCCGCCTAACCGCCTATCCGCCTACTTCACCGCTAGCGCCAATGCGGGTTCTGCGCGTCGAGTCCCGAGACGGTCAACGCCGCGCGATTCGACCCATCGGGCGACTGCATGAACAGGCGGCCGACGTAGTTGGCCAGGTTCATGTCCACAGTAATCAGGGCCGTTCCCGCCGCGACGCTCCCGGCGAACGTGGTGGTGGCGTTCCAACTGCCTGCCATGTCCCCGCCGGACGACGTCACCTGCGTGGCGTTGGCGCCGTCCGCGTCCATGACCCACACGTCCTGGGTCGTGCAGTCCGCGTTGCCGCAGTGTGTGAAGTAGATCTTCGTACCGTCCGGGCTCCATAGAGGGTTCGACTCCTCTACCGCGGTGTTCGTGAGCTGGACCAGATTCCCCCCATCCGGATCCACGGCCCAGATGTTGCCGTTCCGCGAGGAGAGAGCGTAGTTCATCCGCGTGAACACAATCCTGGTGCCGTCGGGCGACCACGTCCCGGACTGATCCACCTCCGTCGCGCCCCGCGTGCCGCCCGCGTTCGAGATGTTGGTCTTGTTCGAGCCGTTGGCGTCCATGACCCAGATTGTCGACGAAGACCCACCCACCTGACTCGAATCGCGACCAAAGAGAATACGCGTCCCGTCCGCTGAGTAGCCCAGATCGTAGTCCCACGACTGCGCCTGACTCACGTTGGTGACACCCGTCAGATCGGCGTTGGCCACTAGGACGTTGGCCGTCCATCCACCGCCGCTCGTCGGCACGTAACTCGCGAACACCAGTTGGCTCCCATCCGGCGACCAGGTCGGCGCGAATTGGGGCGCTGTCTGGACTAGGTGGTAGAACTCGCTCTTGTTGAGCGCCATCACGTACGCGTCGTATTCGGTGAAGTTGCTTTCGCTTGAGCTTTGGAACGCGATCATGGTTTTCGTCGGGTTCCAGGCCGACCCTTGGGCAGGCGAAGCGAGGAAGCTGTAGTACGTGGACGGGTCGTCGGTGAGCAACACTTCGAACCCCCCAGTCGCGTCCACTACGTAGAGATCGTTACGGCCGCTGGTCTGGCGCCGCTCGAAGACGACCGGGTCCTGGAAGCACGTGAGGGTGAAGGTCACGGTCGTCGTTTTCCCGAACTTGACGGTGTCGCTCGCCGTCGGGAGGCCGTGCGGCGTGCAGTTGGCCGCCTGCCCGGTCAAAGCCAGTTCGTGCGTTCCCGCCGAAGCCGTGATCGTCTCCGTGCCGTTCACAGAAAGCGCCGTGGGCGTGCCGGCGTCCACCGCGACCGCGTAGCCATCGGGATCGAGCACCAGCCCGTCCGTGACGGTGACGATCTCGAGCGAGCCGACGTTCGCGACGCACGCAACCGCGAAGTCCACGGCCGCTTCTGCGCCGGCGGTCACGGTCGCCGTCTGCTGCGTCCCGTCGCTCGCAGTGCAGTTGGCCGCCACGCCGCTGATGGCCACGGTGTGGCTGCCGGCGGTGAGGCCGGTGACCGTCAGCGTCCCGTTCGCGCCGACAGCCCCCTTGGCGTCGCCGTCCACGGCGACGAAGTAGCTGTTGTCGGGGTCGGTGCCGGTGGTGGCGGCCGTCACGGCGATCGAGCCGGTTTCGGCGGCGGGTTCCGGGGTTGGCCCGGTGGTGCTGTCGCCGCCGCAGCCGCCGAGCGAGAGGAGGTAGGCCGTCGCGCTGACGGCGAGGGCCCACGAGGATGGGGTGAGGAAACGGTTTCGCATACGACGCTCCGATGAGGTTGGCTGGGCACCGAATCGAAGCAGACGCGTCGGGATCGGTCGGGTTCATCCACCCCGCCCGGCCAGCGCCTGCCTTCGGTCTCAAGATGGGGAGCGCCAAGGACTTCGATCTTGGACTTTTCGCGCAACGTTTTGACTTTGCGGCGCATTCCCGCAGTTGGAGGTGCCTGGGAACCGCTTGGCGAGTGCCTGGCCGCGGCGTATCGTCAAGCGTCCCCGAGCCGTGGATCCCCCGTGGTCTTGCGCCTTTCCTGGATGAGTCGGCTGATGCCAAACACCCTGCCCCTGGTCTCGATCGTCGTCTTCCTGGTCACGGCCGGGCACGGCGTGGCGCAAACAGCTCGCTCCGGCAACCCCATCATCCCCGGGTGGTACGCGGACCCGGAGGCGCACGTCTTCGCCCGGGAGTACTGGGTCTTTCCGACGACCTCGGCGCCGTACGACGAGCAGACCTACATGGATGCGTTCTCGTCTCCCGATCTGGTGACGTGGACCAAGCACGCCCGTATCCTGGACCTCGAGAACGTGACGTGGGCGAGGCGGGCGCTGTGGGCCCCATCCGTCGTGGAAAAGGATGGCTGGTATTACCTCTTTTTCTCCGCCAACGACATCCAGAGCGACAGCGAGATCGGCGGCATCGGGATCGCTCGCGCGCGTAGTCCCGCCGGTCCCTTCGACGATTACCTGGGGAAGCCGCTTATCGACCGGTTTCACAACGGCGCGCAGCCCATCGATCCCTTCGTGTTCCAGGATACCGACGGCAGCTGGTACATCACGTACGGGGGATGGCGGCACTGCAACATCGCCAAGCTCAAGGGCGACTTCACCGGCTTCGTGCCGTTCGACGACGGCACCACGTTCAAGGAGATCACGCCGGAAGGCTACGTGGAGGGGTCGTTCATGCTGCTGAAGGACGGCCGGTACTACTTCATGTGGTCGGAAGGTGGGTGGACGGGACCGAACTACGCGGTGGCCTACGCCGTCGCGGACTCAGCCACCGGGCCGTTTCGCCGGGTCGGGAAGATCCTGGAGCAGGATCCCGCCGTAGCCACGGGGGCGGGGCATCACTCGGTGCTGCACGCGCCGGGGTCGGACAGGTGGTACATCGTGTATCATCGGCGACCGTTGGGTGAGACGGATCGGAACCACCGCGTGGTGTGCATCGACGAGTTGCACTTCACGGCCGATGGACGCATCGAGCCGGTGAAGATCACGATGGAGGGGGTGGGGCCGGATCTTCCCCCTTGACCACCAGGCGAGTATCGCCGCGCCTCACTGCGGAGTCTTGTACAGCACCTGATACAACGTCAGCCCGCGCCCGACCGCCTGCGTCACCTTTTCTGCCGCGTAGTACGGCATCTTGCCAAGTTGCGCTCGGTCGAGCGACTGGAGGGCGCGCATCACGTCGTCCCCCGGGCGCAAGCCGCGGAAATGGTCCATCAGGTGCGCCCTGATCGCCTTCTCGGTCCACGGCTTGGTCTCGACCGTCGCCTTGGTGACGACCACGCTCGTCACCGTGCCGTTTGGGTCGATCGCGAGCCCGACCTCCCACGGTCCGTGCTGCGTGTTCACCTGGGGAAACACCACGACACCGG
>CAYWNR010000016.1:0-17551 GCA_964459705.1 uncultured Gemmatimonadaceae bacterium
CGATGTTGCGCGCAGCGGAGGTCGGGAAGCTCGCGGTCGCGAGCGTGCCCGCGGCGGATGCGCCCCACGCGGTGAACCGGCTGGTGGGGATGTTCGCGCCGGCCGAACAGGAGACGGCGCGCGTGCGTCTGATCGAAGCGCTCGAGGCGGTGATCTCGCAGAAGCTGGTCGCGCGTAACACCGGCGAGGGGCTGGCGGTCGTGGTTGAGGTGGTGCTCGGCACGTCTGACGTGCGCGACGCGTTACGCGACCCGGCCGGGGCTGCCGACGCGCTCCCGGATGTGATTGCCGCGGGGCGGGACGCGCACGGCATGCAGACCTTCGACCAGCACCTCGCCGACTTGGTGGAAGCGGGCGTGATCAGCGCGGCGGTCGCGCGGACGGCGGCGCGCGATCCGAAGGCGTTCTCGGGCAAGAAACGATGATCGCCCAATCGCTCCAGGGCCTGCTCGTTCCCGTGACGACGGCGTTCGACGCCGAGACCGGGGACTTGGCGCCCGCGCCGCTCAAGCAACACGCCGAGGCGTGCCTCGCCGTCGGGGTCGACGGTATCGTGGCGGCCGGCTCCACCGGCGAAGCGGCGATGCTGACGGAACGGGAGTTCGCGCAGGTTCTGGAATGGCTGCGCGACGTGATTCCCGCGGGTCGGACGCTGGTCGCGGGTGCGGGGCGGGAGTCCACCCGGGCGACAATCGCCGCCTGCCGGATGGCCGGCGGCCTCGGCGCGGACGCGGCGCTGGTACGGGCTCCTTCGTACTACGGGTCCTCGCTGCCGCCCGCTGCGCTCGAGCGGCACTTCCGGGACGTGGCCGAGGCGTCGCCGGTGCCTGTGCTGATGTACAACATTCCCAAGTACGTGCACCTCGGGCTATCGGAGGGGTTACTCGCCGTGCTCGCGGCGCATCCCAACGTCGTCGGCGCCAAGGACTCCTCGGCCGACCTCAAGAACTTCACCGCGTATCGGGCGGCGGCGCCGCAGTGGGCGCATTTCATGGGTTCGGGGTCGCATTTCTGCGCCGCCCTCGAGCTTGGCGCGGTTGGCGGCATTCTCGCGATCGCGAACGTCGTACCGGACCTCGCGCTCGAGGTCATGCGCCGATGGCGCGCGGGAGACCCACACGGCGCGGCGGCCGCCCAGGAGCGGCTTGCGCCCCTCAACAAGCTGATCGTCGGGGAGCTGGGCGTTCCGGGAGTCAAAGCGGCAATGGACCTCGTCGGGCGTCCAGGAGGTATGGTGCGACCGCCCCTTGCCGATCTCGACGAAGCCGGTCGGAATCGGATCGTGGCCGCCCTCCACGCGGCGGGCGTCCTGGCCGGTTCGTCGTCGGGCTGATTGACCGCGCGCCGAACGGCTCTTACCTTGCCTCAGAGGATGCCCCGGGAATCCCCCGGGGTTTTTTTGTGGGCTCGTGAGGTGGCGATGTTCGGACCGAAGCGGCAGTGTGTGGTGGTGGTCGGCGCCCAGTGGGGCGACGAGGGCAAAGGGAAGATCGTCGACGTGCTCGCCGAGCAGGCCGACCTGGTCGTGCGGTACCAGGGCGGCGCGAACGCCGGCCATACGGTGGTCAAAGGCGACGACGAATTCATCCTCCACCAGATCCCGTCAGGTATCCTGCACGAGGGCACGCGCTGCCTCATCGGCAACGGCGTCGTGCTCGATCCCGAGACGTTGTTGACCGAGATGGATGCGCTCGCGGCGCGCGGGATCACGATTGACGGACGCTTGAAGGTCTCGGACCGCGCGCATCTCGTGTTGCCGTACCACAAGCTGCTGGACCGCGCTTCCGACAAGCAGCAGCACATCGGGACGACGGGGCGTGGCATCGGCCCGGCCTACGAAGACAAGTTCGGCCGGCGTGGCATTCGGGTCGGCGACCTCCGCAATGGCGCGCGTCTGCGCGAGCTGCTGCATGACCGGGTGGCGAGGGCGAACCGGGTGCTCGCCATGCTCGAGGTCGAGGAGCGCGCGTCCGAGACGGAACACGTGGCGCTCCTGGAAGGGTTGGCGCCCCGCATGTGCTCCCTCATCGCCGACACGGGGCGGATCACGTGGGACATGTTGCGGGACGGACGGCGGGTGTTGCTCGAAGGCGCACAGGGCGCGTTGCTCGACGTGGATCACGGCACGTATCCGTTTGTCACGTCGTCCAATACCACGGCCGGCGGTGCGGCTGTCGGTGCGGGAATCGGCCCAACCGCCATCGACGCCGTGCTCGGCGTCGTGAAAGCCTACACGACCCGGGTAGGGAACGGTCCGCTGCCCACCGAGGCGCAGGAACCCTCTGCCGAACGACTCCGCACGGTCGGCGCGGAGTTCGGCGCGACGACGGGAAGGCCACGCCGGTGCGGCTGGTTTGACGCCGTCGTGGTACGGTATGCGGTCCGCGTGAATGGACTCACCCACCTCGCCGTCACGAAGCTGGATGTCCTGGACGGGTTCGAGACCATCCCGGTGTGCACCGGCTACCGCCTGGACGGAGCGAACGTGGACGACATGCCGGCCGACCCCGACGCCCTCGGCCGGGTCGAGCCCGTCTACGAGACGCTGGAGGGATGGGCCCGCCCCACGACGGCGACCCGCCGGTTGGCGGATCTGCCGTCCCAGGCGCGCGCGTATCTGGACCGGCTGGAGGACCTCGCCGGAACACCAATCGCGTACGTGAGCGTCGGATCGCGGCGGGATCAGATTATTGGGATGTGAACCGATGGCCGATAGCCGATGGCCGTCAGCCGCGTTGCTGCCCCTCTGATGCGTGCCGTTGTCCTGTCCGCCAATCTGCGATCTACAATCTGCATTCTGCAATGACAACGGTCCTCGTCGTCGGGCAAGCATTCAAGGGGTCGCTCAGCGCTCCCACCGTGTCGGATGCGCTTGCCGCGGGTGTGACGGCGGCTGGGCTCGAGGCCGACACGGTTGTCGGGAGCGACGGCGGGGATGGCCTGCTCGACGCGGTTTCCCTCGCGCGCCGGACGACACACCGGGTGACGGGCCCGCGCGGCCGCCCGGTGGATGCGTCCGTGGGCTGGCTCGACGACGGCACGGCCGTCATCGAGTCCCGGCTCGCGTGCGGGGTGGCGCTGCTGGCGCGGCACGCGCGCGATCCCGAGCGGACGACGACCCGTGGGGTCGGTGAGTTGATGGCGGCGGCGGTGGGCGCGGGCGCGGAGTCGCTGGTCGTTGGGCTCGGTGGCAGCGCCACCATGGATGGTGGCCTCGGGGCCGCGCGCGCGTGGGGATGGAAAGCGCTGGACGCCGAGGGACGGCCGTTGCCGGACGTGGGTGGAGCGCTCGGCAACCTGGCGACGGTCGAGGCGGCCGGGCCGTTTCCGAAACCCGTGCTCGCCTTGTGCGACGTGACGAACCGCTTGCTCGGGCCGGAGGGTGCGGCCGTGTTCGCGCGACAGAAAGGCGCCAACGTGGCAGCCACCCGAAGGCTGGCCGCAGGGCTCGCGCGACTGGCCGAGGCCACCAGCGTGTGGAACGGACCCGCACTGGCCGACCGGCCGGGCGCGGGTGCCGCGGGTGGCCTGGGGTTCGGGCTCATGTGCTTCGCCGGCGCTGCGGTGACGCGGGGTGCCCCGTGGGTCTTGGACCGCGCCGGCATCGCCACGCGCCTCGCCGCGACCGACCTTGTCGTGGTCACTGAGGCGGCCTTCGACGCCACGTCGCTCGGAGGGAAGCTCACCGGTGAAGTGATCGCCGCCGCCGAACGGGCCGGCGTGCCAGTGGTGGTGCTCACCCCACGTGCACGCGTGACACCGGCCGGCGTCACCATCGTCGAGGAGCCGGGCCGCTGGCGGCCCGCCGACATCAGTCGCATTGCCGAGCGCGCGGTGCGGTCCGCCCTTCGCTTGCCCGCATCCTGATTGGGCGGTAGCTTGCGTCACCGCCTCGTAACTCATTTACTCTCTTAGGGTTGGAGCTCATGGCGAACACCAACGTCATGGACAAGATCGTCTCCCTCGCCAAGCGCCGCGGCTTCATCTTCCAATCGTCGGAGATCTACGGCGGCCTCGGGTCCGTGTGGGACTACGGCCCGCTCGGCGTCGAGCTGAAGAAGAACCTCAAGGACCGCTGGTGGCGCTCCATGGTCTACGAGCGCGACGACATCGAGGGATTGGACGCCGCCATCCTCATGCATCCGAAGGTCTGGGAGGCCTCGCAGCACGTCGCGACCTTCGCCGACCCCCTGGTGGACTGTAAGCAGTGCAAGAACCGCTTCCGGGCCGACGACCCGACGTTGAAGGGAACGCCCGGCACGCCTGACGCGCAGTGCCCGCGCTGCGGCAACAAAGGCACGCTCACCGCGCCGCGCATGTTCAACCTCATGTTCAAGACGTTCATGGGGCCGGTCGAGGAGCAGGCGGCCGTGGTGTATCTGCGGCCGGAAACGGCCCAGGGGATCTACGTCAATTACCTCAACGTGCAGCAGGCGTCCCGACAGAAGGTGCCGTTCGGCATCGCGCAGATCGGGAAAGCGTTCCGCAACGAGATCACGCCGGGGAACTTCATCTTCCGGACGCGCGAGTTCGAGCAGATGGAGATGCAGTTCTTCGTCAAGCCGGGCGAGGACGAGCGCTGGTTCGAGGAATGGCGCGCCACGCGCATGCAATGGCACAAGGATCTCGGCATCACGCCGGAAAAGCTGCGCTTTCACCAGCATGCGCCCGACGAGCTTGCCCACTACGCCAAGGACGCGTACGACATCGAGTACGAGTTCCCGTTCGGGTGGCACGAATTCGAAGGGATCCACAACCGCACCGACTTCGACCTGGGTCGCCACCAGGAGTACTCGGGCAAGAAGCTCGACTACCTGGATCCCGTCACGAACGAGAAGTTCGTACCGTACATCGTCGAGACATCGCTCGGCGCCGACCGGCTGGCGCTCGTCACGCTCGTGGACGCGTACCGCGAAGAGGCGGTCGAAGGGGAACAGCGGGTCGTGCTTCGCTTCCACCCCGCCATCGCGCCCATCAAGGTGGGGGTCTTTCCCCTCGTCAAGAAAGACGGCATGCCCGAGGTGGCGCGGCGGATCGCCGCGGACCTGCGGCGCCAGTTCACGGTGTTCTATGACGATGGGGGCTCCATCGGCCGGCGCTACCGCCGCCAGGACGAGGCGGGGACGCCGTACGGCGTGACGGTCGACGGGCAGACATCGGATGACCAGACGGTCACCGTGCGCGACCGCGACACGCTGCACCAGGACCGCGTTGCCGCGGACCAGCTTGTCGGCTACCTCCGCGAGCGGATCACGGTGTGAAGCTCGACGCGCTCGTCTCCCGAGGCGAGCAGCTCAATCGCGAGCTGGGACTCGAGTGGTATCAAACCGGGGCCGGCCTCAAGGCCGACCCGGCCTTCCGAGCCATCTACGACCGCCACGGCGACCTCCAGAGCGATGACGCGCTTGCCTGCGCGCGTGCCGCCGCCGTGCCGGCGCTCCTCGAATGGGTCGTGGATCTGCGCGTCGGCAGTCGGGTGGCCACATTCGATGAGCAGCAGCTCCAGTGGGAGCAGCGCCAGGTGCTCGCGGTGGACGGGCGGAAGGTCCCGTTCCTGCGCGCGGGCATCGAGCTGCAGAACAGCCCCGACCGCGAATTCCGGATCGCGCTCGATCGGGCACGGGCGGCGGCCGGCGCCGCGGGGCTGACGGCGCTGCGGCGGGATCGGTTTGCCGCCGAGCGGGACGTGGTCTGCCGGGTCACGGGCGACGACGACTATGTGCGCGCCATCGCCGGCCTGTCCGGCATGGATCTCGACGGGCTCGCCGAACAGGCGGACACGCTGCTCAACGACACGGGCGACCTCTACCGCGACGCGCTCGAGCGGTTGGCGCGCCGCCGGCTCGGGCTCTCCATCGACGCGCTCGTTCGTGCGGACTCCGCATGGGCGTTTCGCGCCAACACCTACGATGACGCGTTTCCGAGCGAGCGGCTGGTCGAGACCGCCATCCGTCAGATGGGGGAGATGGGGCTCAACGCGACCGTGGACGGGCGGGTGCGGATGGACACGGGCGAGCGGGAGGGCAAACAACCGCGCGCCTTCTGCGTCCCCGCGCGCGTGCCCGAGGAGGTGTACCTCGTGCTGCGGCCCGTCGGTGGCCACGGAGACTATCGGACCTTCTGGCACGAGTTGGGACACGCCATGCACTTCGCGTCGGTGGATGCGGAGCGCCCGTTTCACGAGCGGTGGCTGGGTGATAACTCGGTGACCGAAGGGTTCGCCATGTTGTGGGATCACCTAACCATGGATCCGGGGTGGCTGGCGCGATACACGGAGATGGGGCGGCGGGGCAGCGGGGCAGCGGGGCCGATTCGGGACCTCCAGTTCGAGCTTGCGGTCTCGGAACTGTATCTGCTGCGGCGCTACGCGGCCAAGCTGCGGTATGAGATGGTGCTCCATCGAGCGGACTACGGGCCAGGTCTCGCGACCGAGTACGCCGAACGGCTGACGGAGGCCACCAGCTTTCGCTATCCGGAAGAGGACTACCTGCACGACGTGGACCCCGCCTTCTACGCCGCGCGGTACTTGCGCGCGTGGCAGCTCGAGGCGACGCTCGCGCACGCGCTCGTCGGGAGGTTCGACGAGGACTGGTATCGCCATCCAGGGGCGGGCGCGTTCGTGCGCGATCTGGAGCGGCGGGGTCAGGCCGATCCCGCCGATCGCCTGGCGCGCGAGGTGGCGGACGCGCCGCTCTCCTTCGCGCCAGCACTCGAACGGTTGCGGGCGGCCCTCTCCTAGAGCGACGATGGACTTCCGCGAGTTCGAACGCCTCGTGCGCCGGCTCGCCCGCGACATTCCCGAGGAGTACCTCGACGGGATCGCCGCGATCGATGTGAGCCCCAAGACGGTTCCCCACCCGCTGCGCGCCGAGGTCTACACGCTCGGCGAGTGCATCCCGTTGCACGGGGACGGTGACGAGGTGCAATCCCGCATCGTGCTGTATCACGGCTCGTTCCGGGAGCTTGGGGCGCTCCAGCCGTCGTTCTCCTGGCGGACCGAGGCCTGGGACACGCTCACCCACGAGTTGCGCCACCACCTCGAGTGGCGGGCCAACACCGACGCGCTCGGGGAATTCGACTGGGCGGCGGAGCAGAACTTCGCCCGGCAGGAGGGAGCGGCGTTCGATCCGTTGTTTCACCTGTCGGGTGAACGGGTGGATGAGGGAGTCTTCCGCGTCGACGACGACGTGTTTCTCGATCGGATGGTCCGGCGGCGTCCGCTCGCCGTCGAGGTGACGTGGCACGGTGCGGCGTACCGCATCGAGATCCCCGACCTGGCGCTCCCGATGTTCCTGTCGTTGGAGGGACTGCGCCACCCACCACCGGGAGAAGCGATTCTGGTGCTGCGGCGGCGCCCGCGATTGTGGGACTTGTTCCGGCGATCTGGACCTCCCTCGGTGGCGGCGGCTCACGTCCGGCCCGGGGAAGGGCAGGGAGCGTCGGACTGGAAGGGTGCCAGACCGGCGGATTAGCTTTCTCCGGCGCGCCCGGCCGACCTTCGGGAGCCCAAGGAGTTGGAACATGATGCACGAAATGCTGACGTCGCTGGCCGGCGAGGAGGTCCTGGCCCGCGCCAAGACGTTCTTCGCCGAACGGGTGCCGCACTTCGGCGCCTTTCTGGAGCACGAAGGGCCCGCGTGGGCCACGTTTCGCGGCCAGGGCGGGGAGGAGATCGCTATCGCGGTCTTTCCCGCGGGCCCGGTCACCCGCGTGCGCGGCTCGTCGCTCCTCTTTGGCCAGACCGTAGCCCGCTTCCTGTCCACCCTGCCCGTCGCCGACCAGGAGGCCGCGTGACAGCCGCCGCGACGGTTGCCCTACGGGTCACGGTCCTGGACACGTGGGACACGGTTCGGCTCGACGTGGAGCCATCTGTCACGTTGGCCGACGTGAAGCGCCAGGCCCTGGCCGTCGCCACCGGCCGCACGGTGAACGCAAGCGCCTACGTCGTGAAGTACCACGGCGCCGCCGTGCTCGATGAGCGCCGGACCGTGGCGGGCTTGGCGCTCGCCGATGGCGCTCCCTTGATCGTCCTGCCCGGCCGACGCCATCCAGTCCGCTGAATCCGTCCCGCCCGCCCGGTCCCGCGCCGGTCGGGGCATCACGGTGCTTGCGGTCAGCTTCCTCGGTCTCGACGCGGCGCTCCTGATCGCGGCGGCGCTTGTGGGAGGGGAACCGGCGCTGTTCGGTTGGGCGGCGGTGTTCGTGCTGGCGGCCGCGGGGGTCGTGCTGCTGCGGCGACAGTACGCGCGACGACTGCGGGAGATCGCGCGGGCTCGCGAAGCCCTCCGGGCGGAGGTCCGATCACTACGGCCGCCCCGGACCACGAGGAACGGCGCGTGAGCCCCGACCCGCGGCGCATCCGCGTGTTCCGACACCAGGCGATGTTGGAGCACGTGGCCGGGCCGGATCATCCGGAATCGCCTGAGCGCATCCGTGCCATCTTGGCCGCGTTGCGCGTCGAGCCGTTGGCCGCTCGCGTCGAGCTGGCCGAGGCTCCCATGGCGGACCGCGCCGCGGTCGAGCGCGTCCATCCCGCCACCTACCTCGCGCTGCTCGAGCGCGTGCGGGACCGCGGGGGCGGTCGGCTCGATGCGGACACGGTGATGAGCGCGGGGAGCTGGGACGCGGCGTTGCGGGCTGCGGGGGGGGCCGTGGCCGCCGCGCGCTCGGCCCTTGACGGCGTACCGAGCTTCGCCGTCGTGCGTCCGCCGGGGCATCATGCGCTGGCAGACCGGGCGATGGGGTTCTGTTTGCTGAACAACGTGTCCATTGCCGCCTACAGTGTGCTCGCGGAGCGTGACTTGGAGCGGGTGTTGATCGTGGATTGGGACGTGCACCACGGCAACGGCACGCAGGCCATCGTCGAGCATGATGGGCGAATCCGATACGTGTCGTTGCACCAGTGGCCCCTGTATCCGGGGACGGGGCGAGCGGACGAACGGGGGGTCGGCAACGTGTTCAACGTGCCCATGCCTCCCGGGCGGCCGCGAGCCGAGTACGTCGAAGCCCTGGACGCGGCGGTCAAACGGGCCACCGATGGGTGGGTGCCCGAGCTGATGCTGCTGTCGGCGGGGTTCGATGCAATGGCCGGCGATCCACTGGCGGGATTCACCCTGGAGCCCGAGGACTACGCGGAGTGGGTGCGCCGCTGGCGCGCGATCGGGGTGCCGATCGCCTCGGTACTCGAAGGGGGCTACGTCCCCGACCGGATCGCGGCGGCCGCGGTGGCCCACCTGAACGTCCTGTGAGCTCGGCGCCGCTCGCAAGCGTGGGCGCCATCGTGTCGGCGCTGCAGCCCTGGCACGAAGTGGCGGAACCGATCTATCAGCGAGCGGTGAGTCTCGGGGATCCCGCCCCCGACGCGGAGATCCTGTGGATTGGCGCTGGCGCGGCGCGCGCCGCGGCCTGGTGGGCCTTGAAGCGCCACACCCACACGGCGGCCGTTGATCCGAGCGGCCGCTCGGTTTCCTGGGCGGCGCGGGCGGCGCGCGGCAGCGGCATCGCATCACTCGTCACGTTGCAGCGCGGGCGGCCCGACGACCTTCCGCACGAGGCGGGAGTGTTCGATCTCGTGGTCAGTACCATCGCCTTCGATCCCGGCTCCGATCCCGGCGAGTCCATCCGTCAGGCGGTTCGGGTCGTACGACCGCTCAGCCCAGTCGTGCTGGTGCTTCCGATGTGGCTCGGGACGCCGGACGAGCAGGGAGAGGCGGAGCTCGGCGTTCTGGGAATCCGTCCCCGGTTCCTGACGTTCTGGAAACAGGCGGCGCGCGACGCGGGTCTCGTCGAGGTCACGGCCGAAGAGCTTCCCCGAGATGGGCATTGGTTGGCGGATGGGATCCTCCGGCCCGCGGCGCGTGCGTGGTACGCCGCCGGCCTCCCGGGCGCGCGCGTCGTGTTCAGTCCCGCCGTACGGCTGCTGCGCCGACTGGCCCGGCAGCGGGCGCTTGGTCTCGGGTTTCTGCGCGGCGTCAAGTGGTCTGAGGCGTGATGCCGGCCACCTGCCGGGTCGCGCTCCCGTTACCCGCCCCGCATCCCTACCGCTACCGGGTGCCGCCGGGCTTGGCCGATCGGGTGACCCCCGGGGCGCGCGTGGTCGTTCCGGTGCGGGCGCGCGAGATGGTCGGGATCGTCACCGCGCTGGATGACGAGGACGACGAGGTCCTGAAGAGCGTGCTGCTAGCACCCGATCCGGCACCGTTGGTGCCGGATCCGCTCCTCGCGCTTGCCGTATGGATGAGTCGGTACTACGCCACGCCCCTCGGTCTGGCGCTCCGCTCGATGTTGCCCGGGCCGCTCTGGGGCGAATCGCGACTCGTCGCCGAAGTAGTCGATGCGGCGGCCGTCCCTGGAGGCGCGAGTGCGGAGGTGTTCGTGGCGCTCGAGCGGGCCGGCGGTCGCGCCGCGGCCTCGCGCCTGGCCCGCCGCGTCGGACGACCGGTGTGGGATGCGCTGCAACGCCTGGCCCGCGTTGGCGCCATCCGACTGGATACCGAGTCGCCGGATCTCGGGCCGGCGGCGGGCGTGGAGCGCGTCGTGGTGCTCACCAGAGCCCTCCCGTCACTCCTCGAGCGGGAGCAGGCCTTCGGGCGCGCCGCCAAGCAGCGTGCCGCCTACGAGGCCGTGGACGCCGCGGGGGGGGAGGTCGCCTGGCCGCGACTCCGCCGTCTGGGCTTCTCCGGTCCGGTCATGCAGGGCCTCGTGGACCGCGGGCTGGCGCGCATCGAAGAACGCGAGCGGCTGCGGGATCCGTTCGCGGAGAGTGTCGGGGAACCACCGGCAACGCCGGCCCCGGAGCAGCGCGACGCCATCGCGGCGCTCACCGCGCTTCCCGCCGGGGGCGCCGCCCTCCTGTTCGGTGTCACGGGCAGCGGCAAGACCCTCGTGTACCTCGAAGCGGTGCGGGAAGCGGTGCAGGCGGGGCGCGGCGCGATCGTGCTCGTGCCGGAGATTGCCCTCACGCCGCAGACCATTGCCCGCGTACGGGGCGTGTTCGGCGGGGCGGTGGCGGTGCTGCACAGCGCCCTGTCGGACGGGGAGCGCGCCGACGCCTGGCGTGCGATTGCCGGAGGCGAGCGCCGCGTCGTGGTCGGTGCGCGGTCGGCGGTCTTCGCGCCCCTCGCGGATCTCGCGGCCATCGTGCTCGACGAGGAACACGATACGAGCTACAAGAACGGCGAGGCGCCGCGCTATCATGCGCGGCGCGTCGCGCTGGCGCGCGCCCGCCTCCAGGGCGCGCGCGTGATCCTGGCGAGTGCGACCCCCGCGCTGGAAACCTGGGCCGCGCGCGACCGGCTCCGTCTGGTGCGATTGCCGCAGCGAGTGGCCGCGCGGCCGCTGCCGCCGGTGCGGTTGTTGGACCTTCGCACCGTCGAGCGCGTCACCGCCGCGGGAGCCGTGCCGTGGTCGCGGGCGCTCGACAGCGCAATCGAAGCGCGGCTCGGGGCGGGGGATCAGGTGCTGCTTCTGCTGAACCGGCGCGGCCTCGCGCACTTTCTCCAGTGTGCCGGGTGCGGGTTCGTGTGGGAGTGCGACCAGTGCTCCATTGCGTTCACCGTGCACCGCACACCGGCTCGGTTGCGATGTCACTACTGTGGACGCGAGCGCGCGCTCCCGTCGTCGTGCGAGCAGTGCGGCCGCGAGGCGCAGCGTACGCGCGGCGTGGGCACGCAGCAGCTCGAGGCGTGGTTGGCGGCGCGGTTCCCGTCCGCCCGGCTCGCGCGAATGGACGCGGATACGACCGGGACCAAATGGTCGCACGCGCGCATCCTGGACGCGGTGCGACGCGGTGAGATCGACGTGCTCTTCGGCACGCAGATGATCGCCAAGGGTCTCGACCTGCCCAACGTGACGCTCGTTGGCGTCGTGGACGCCGACACGGGTCTCCATGTGCCGGACTTCCGGGCCGCGGAACGGGCGTTCCAGTTGATTGCCCAGGTGGCCGGCCGCGCGGGTCGTGGTCCGCGGGGTGGGGAGGTCCTGGTGCAGACGCGAACCCCCGACCATTCCGCGCTGCAGGCGGCCGCGCGGCACGACGTCGAGGGGTTCGCCGCGACTGAACTGGCGGCGCGCGTGTCACCACCGTACCCGCCGACGGTCGACCTGGCGAACCTGATCGTGAGCGGTACCCGCGAGGGGGTGGTGGCCGACGCGGCGGTCGAGGTGGGGGAGTGGCTGCGGCGGGTGATCGAGGCGCGCGCGCTGCCCGTTGAGTTGTTGGGGCCCGCGCCTGCACCCTTGGCACGGATCAAGGGCCGGTGGCGCTGGCACCTCCTGCTCCGGAGTCGATCTCGGGGTCCGCTGGGCCGGCTCCTGCGCTATGCCGCGCGGCGCGCCCCGTACGCCGCCGCCGGGGCGGTTCGCCTGGTGGTGGACCGGGATCCGGTGAGTTTGCTGTGACGTGGGTTGAACGGGGTCTGTACGCCCCGTATTTTCCCGCCGTGACAGAGCCCGGGACCGGATCGGCCGTGCCACCCGGCCCGCGCATCGGTGAAGCCGTTGGCTTCGGCTGGCGACGGGTGGCGCAGGCGGTCGCCGATGCGATGCCCGTACCGGAGGTGGAGCGGATCTGGCTCTTCCCACCGGTGCGACAAGAAGACCGCGAATGGGGTACGGCGGTGGTCGCGCGACGGGTGCAGGCGGGCCGCCTTCGCGTCTACACCGGCAGCTATGGCCTGGTGATACGGGGCCGGGAGCGAGGCCAGGGGCAGGTGGCCCTTGAGGAGGTTGGTGAGACGCCGGACGACGTTCTGTCGGATGTGATTCGTGGCGTCCAGGACCGCGCCGGTGAAGCGGACGAGCCCTCGGAAATCCGGCCAACCCACTGGTTCCCGACCGATGACGACCCCGCCGCCGCCGGCTGACGGCCCGGCGTTGATGCAGATCTTCCGCCGGCATCTGCGCGACCGCGGATTGCCGGTGACGCACCAACGTGAAGCAGTGGCGGCGGCGGTCTTCTTCGCGGGCCGACACGTTTCCGTGGGAGAGATCGAGGACGCCCTGCAGGCGGGCGGCGAACACGTGGGGAAGGCGACGGTCTATCGGACCTTGGAGCTGCTGCGGTCCGCCGGCCTGATCCAGGAACACGATTTCGGCGAGGGATTCAAGCGGTACGAGCCGCTCGCCGCGCGCGGGTATCACGAGCACCTCATCTGCCTGCGCTGTGGGCGGGTGGAGGAATTCGCGAGTGAACGCTTCGAGCGCATGAGCGCGCTCATCGCCGAAGAACACGGGTTTCGGCACCACCATCATCGGTGGGAGATTTACGGAGTGTGTCCGGAGTGCCAGCGACGCGATCCGGCGGCGCGGCGTCCCAGAACCCAGCAGCCCGAGGGCGTGAGCGGTGATCGATCCTAAACTCTTCGTCCCGGCGAGGGCGTTCTTGACCAAAGGGGTCGGACGCCACCGGGAGAAGCTCACGAGCTTCGAGATGGCGCTGCGCGAGGCGCACGTCGCCCAGTACAATCTCGTCCGCGTGAGCTCGATCTTCCCGCCCAACTGCCAGCTCGTCTCCCCGCAGGAGGGGCTGAAGAACTTGATGGCCGGCCAGATCGTCTTCGCGGTGGTCGCGGAGGCGCAGACCAACGAGCCGTCACGCCTGGCGGCCGCCTCCATCGGGCTCGCCATTCCCGCCGATCCGTCGCACCACGGATACATCTCCGAGCATCACGCCTTCGGTCAGCGCCAGCAATCCGCTGGCGACTATGCCGAGGACCTGGCGGCCAGCATGCTCGCGACGGTGCTGGGCGTGCCGTTCGATCCCGATCAGGCGTGGGATCAGCGGAAAGAGCAATGGCTGCTGTCGGGCGATATCGTCAAAACGACCAACATCAGCTGCACCGCGGAGGCCCAGGAAGACGGCCGCTGGGTCACGGTGGTGTCGGCGGTGATCTTCTGCGGCTGATTCCGTGAACGACTTTCGAACGGCGGGCCGGCGGGCCGGCGGGGCGGCGGGCGCGCTCGACAAGCTCTCCTGGGCGCCCGCGGCGAACTTCCTGGGGCTTCCCGAGGAACACGCGCGCTTCGACGCCGCCGGTGTGGTGATCCTGCCGGTGCCGTACGAGGCGACCGTGTCCTACATGGGTGGCACGCGGTTCGGACCGCGGGCGTTGCTGCATGCCTCGCGATTCGTCGAGCTGTACGATCATGAGTTGGACGCCGAACCGTACACGATTGGCGTGCATACCCTGCCCGAGTTGATGCTCAGCGACGCGGGACCGGCGAAGGCCCTCGCGGAGCTGCGCCGGGCGATGACCGCGCTGCTGCGCATGGACAAGCTCGTGATCATGCTCGGGGGTGAGCACAGCCTGTCCGGACCGCCCATTCTGGCGCACGCCGATCGCGCGACGAAGCGCAAACTCTCAGTGCTGCAACTCGATGCGCATGCGGACCTCCGCGCCGAGTACGAGGGTACGCCCCTCTCGCACGCCTGCGTCATGCATCGGGTGCACGAGCGCGTGAAGCTCGTGCAGGTCGGTATCCGGTCGTTGACGCCCGACGAACGCGCGCTCATCCGGCGGAAACGCATCACCACGGTGTTCGGGCACGAGCTGGACGACGAGGGATGGATGGACCGCGCCCTCGCCGGGCTGGGACCGGACGTCTATCTGACCGTCGATGTCGACTTCTTCGATCCCGCGGAGATGCCCTCAACCGGAACGCCGGAGCCAGGCGGTGGGCGCTGGAACCAAACGATCCGCTTCTTGGATCGGGTATTCCGGGAACGGAACGTCGTGGGCGCCGACGTGGTCGAACTCGCGCCTCTGCCGGGTATCGTTGCGCCCGACGTCCTCGCCGCGAAGCTGGTCTACAAGCTCATCGGGTTCCGGGCACGGGCGCTGGGGCGCCGCTAGGAACCCGGGCCCCGCCCGGCACGTTCCGGTTATACGATGACTGATACCGTCGGGCTCCCGCTCGCATTTCTGGCTGGTCTGCTGAGCTTCCTCTCCCCCTGCGTGCTGCCGCTCATCCCGAGTTACGTCTCGTTCATTACGGGGCTCTCCCTGGACGACGTCAGCTCGCGACGGTGGGTGGCGCTCTCCCACGCCCTGATGTTCGTGCTGGGTTTCACGGTGATCTTCGTGTTGCTCGGCGCGTCGGCAACAGCGGTCGGAACGCTGCTCAATTACCACCGGGTGTGGCTGGAGCGCGTCGGCGGCGCGTTGATCGTGGTGTTCGGCCTCTACCTCCTCGGGGTGTTTCAATGGGGCGCCTTCGCCCGCGAACGGCGCGTACACATTCAGGACAAACCCGTCGGGTACCTCGGGAGCGCGCTCGTTGGACTGGCGTTTGGCGCGGGCTGGAGCCCGTGCATTGGGCCGATTCTGGGCGCGGTGCTCACGTACACGAGTGCCACCGCTACGCTCGGTCAAGGGATCGTGCTGCTGTTGGTGTACTCGGCGGGACTGGGCCTGCCGTTCATCCTCGCGGCGCTCGCCATCGATCGATTTTTGGGGTGGTTCCAGCGCTACCGGCGCTTCATCCCGGTGGTTACCAAGATCACCGGTGGTGTGCTCGTGGTCGTCGGCGTGCTGCTGGCCGCGGGCTACTTCTCGTGGCTCGCCGGGAAGCTGTCCGGGTTCACGCCGGAGTTTCTCAAATCGAGGTTGTAGGGGGGAGGTTGTGGGGGAGTGGTGGCAGGATAGACGGCGAGACGCCTAGACGGCCAGCGGTTGGCAGGGTGGAGGGTACAGAGGGACACTACGACCTTGCTACTCGCCGTCCGCTGGCCGTCTGGGCGTCTGACCTACCGCCCACTCCCCGCCTCCTTGCAAAGCCCACCCCCCTTCGTGAAGATTCAAGATCGGTCTCGATCTCACACCTTTCGGAGGTTGGATGTTGACCAATCGGTTCTTGGCGCTCACCGCCATCCTGGCGTTTGCCTGCGGTGGTGAGAAGCCGGCTGCGGACGACACGGCCCGCGACCTCAGTCTCGCGCCGGCCGAGTCGGTCGCGACGCTGAGCGACCAGCCGCAATCCGGCGCTGGCCAAACCCAACAGCAGCCGTCGGCGAAGCCGAGTACGCCCTCGACGAAGCCCGCCGCCCCGAAATCCATGACCCGCGTTGCCGGTGAAGGCACCGTCCTCATGCTGGCGGCGAACGACACGCTCACGTCCCGGCACAACAAGCGTGGTGACACCGTGACGGCGACCCTCGCGAGCGACGTTCAGGATGCCAACGGACGGATGGTGATTCCGGCGGGCGCGTTGCTCACCGGCACGATCACCGACATCGCGCCGGCGGAGCATCCCGGCGGCGAGGGCCGGATGGTGCTCACGTTCACGCAGGTGGAGTTCGACGGTAACGCCTACCCCATCGCCGCGCGCACCGACAGCATCGCGAGCCACATGAAGGGCCGTGGGGTCACGGGTGGTGATGCCGCGAAGGTCGGAGCCGCCACGGCGGTCGGCGCCGCGGCCGGCGCTATCATCGGCAAGAACGCCAAGGGGGCCGTGATCGGCGGTGCGGTCGGGGCCGCCGCCGGCGTGGGTATCGCCGCCGCGACGCGCGACATCGACATCCTGCTCGACGCGGGTGCGACCATCCGGCTGGTGTTGACGCAGCCGTTTGAGGTGACGGTGCGGGGATAGCCACCCTGGGTGGCGTGAAACGTGAAACGTGAAACGTGAAACGGGTCGGTCGACCTCGTTTCACGTTTCACGTTTCACGTCCGTCGCACGCTACACGCTTGACGCTGCACGACCAATCAGTACCCTCCCGCCGCCCCGTGCGTGCGCGGATCCTCCACGCCGACCCAGCCCGTCCCCGTCCGCATGATCGCCGCGACTTCGCCGCTGTAGCCGCGACGCTCATCCACCGCGTACCCCATGTGCCGGAGCGCCGCGACGGTGGCCCGATTCAGACCGGCGCGCTCGTATCGCAGGGTGTCGGGCAGATGCTGGTGATGAATCCGCGGCGCGGCCACCGCGCTGTCGAGCGGCATGTGGAAGTCGATCACGTTCGAGATCACCTGCGCCACCGTGGTGATGATCGTCGGGCCGCCGGGGCTCCCCAGAACCAAGAACAGCCGGCCCTCCGGATCGTCCACGATGGTCGGGGTCATGGCCGACAACATCCGCTTGCCCGGCTGGATGGCGTTCGCCTCGCCCTGGATGAGTCCGTACATGTTGGGCCGTCCAGGGGCGCCGGTGAAGTCGTCCATCTCGTTGTTGAGCAGGAAACCCGCGCCGGAGACGGTTACCGCGCTCCCGAACCCCGAGTTGATCGTCGTCGTGACGGCCACGGCGTTGCCTTCGGCGTCCACGACCGAGTAGTGGGTCGTGTGATCTCCCTCGCGAATGCCGGGTTCGACGTCCGCGGACGGTGTCGCTGCGTCGGGTTTGATGTCCGCCCGCCGACGGTCCGCGTAGGACTGGGAGGCCAGCTCGGTCAGCGGCATGTGTACAAACGCGGGGTCGCCGAGATACTCGTTGCGGTCCGCGAAGGCCCGACGCATGACCTCCGTGAGCAGGTGCACGTGGGCAGGGCTGTCGAAGGACGGAAGCGAATCGCTTCCCTCCAGCATGTTGAGGATCAGCGCGAGGGTCACGC
>CAYWNR010000017.1:0-17515 GCA_964459705.1 uncultured Gemmatimonadaceae bacterium
GATGTTGGTGAGCAAGCCCACCGTGCCACAGATGGCCGGCGCGCGACGGAACACCAGCCCGAAGACGAACACGGCCAGGATGCCGGGCGAGATGAACCCCTGCCCTTCCTGAATGATGGTGAAGATGCTGTTGCTGATGGCGGGGTCGCCCAGTTGCGGCGCCAGCAGAATCGCCACCACCGCGAAGACCACCACGGCGACCCGACCCACTCGGACCACCGTCGCCTGCGCGGCGCCAGGCGCGACGAACTTCTTGAACACGTCCATGGCGAAGATCGTAGAGGCCGCGTTGAGCATGGCCGCCAACGAGCTCACCACCGCTCCGAGCAACGCGGCCAGCACGAAGCCCACCACCCCGATCCCTTGCGGCAGGACGTGACCCAGCAATTGCGCCAACGCCGTGTCGTACTTGAACGCGATCATCTTCTCAACGGCCGGAGCCTCCCCGGCGGCCTGTGCCGCAGCCGTGGTCCGCTGGTTGAAGGCGTCGATCTCCGCGGCCAGGCCGGGATTGACGGCGGCCCACGACTTGTCCTCGGTGATGAACGTCGTGAACGGTCCGGCCTCGGCCTTGGCGAACGCGTCCCGCGTGATGGGCAGCACCTGCGGGTTCCGCGTCTTGAGCGCTTGAATGGCGTTCGCGTCGGGATAGATGGCCAGCAGGTAGCTGCCGGCCGGCCACGCGGCAATCTCTTCGTCGGTTGGCGCGGTGGCCGTATCCACGAATTGCGTCGCCGGGTTGGCGGCCAGGTACCGCGCCAGACTGCCGGCCGTGTCGCCGCGCGCTTCCAGCCGCATTTCCCTCGAATAGAGGTTGAAGGCGATGATGCCGGGGATCACGATCACGAACGGCACGATCAGCTTCATGAACGCGGAGAACACGATGCCCTTCTGCCCCTCGGCGAGGGACGCCGAGCCGAGCGTCCGCTGGGTGATGTATTGGTTGAGACCCCAGTAGTAGAAATTCGGAATCCAGAGCCCCAGCAGCAGCGCGGTCCACGGCAGGATCGTGTCCGACGACGGCAGGAACATGTTCATGCGGGCGCCGTTGAGATCCCAGAACCGCTTCAGCGTGCCCGCGTCGGGCGCCAGCTGCTGGATGCTGACCGCCCCGGTGTGCACATTGACCACGGCGGCCGCCTCGGTGGCCACCCCGAGCTTCTGAAACGCGAACCACAGGATGACCGCGCCGCCGAGGATCAGCGCGCTCCCCTGGATCAGATCGGCCCACGCGCAGGCTTTGAGGCCGCCCGCGGTCACATAGGCCATGGCGATGACGCCGATGACCAGTGAGCCCGTCGCGAGACTCAAGTGGTAGCCCGCATTCCCGGCGAGCGTCCTGATGGTCAGGGCGCCCGAATAGGTGACCGAGCCGAGCAGCAGCAGGTAGATGAGAATGGTCGCGACCGCCATGATGGTGCGCGCCGTCCCGCTGTAGCGGTATTCGAGGAACTCCGGCATGGTGTAGATGCCGGCGCGCAGGAAGTACGGCAGAAAGCCGAACGCCACCACTACCAGCGTGATGGCCGCCATCCACTCGTAGCTGGCGATGGCCAGGCCGACGTGGCTCGCCGCGTTGCCGCTCATCCCCACGAACTGCTCGGTGGAGATGTTGGAGGCGATCAGCGAGAACCCAATCAACCACCAGCTCAGACCGCGACCCGCGAGAAAGTAGTCTTCGCTGCCCTTCTCGTCCCGGCTCTTGATCATGCCGACGGTGACGACGGTCACCACGAACGCCACGAAGATCAGGATGTCCCAGGGGGAGATCTGAAAGTTCTCAGGAGTCATCGCGGTTTCCACGTTCAGGTGATGGGAGGTCGCTCATCGTTCGTACGCCTCCGCAGTCACGCGGGTCGGAGTGGTGACACCAACCCGGCGATCATCGCGCGGGCCGGATTCGAATGGCCTGACCGCCCCCCGGCGCCAGGGCGAGCATCAGCGTCGATCCCGCGTCCACGGGTTGTTGGGAGATCGCCACGGGGAGCGGGTTGTTCAGCCAATCCGCTCCCGGTCCGTCAGCGTAGATCTCCGCGACGTAGTGTTCGCCCGCGGGCAGAAACGAGAGCGGAATCTCGAAGGTGCGCGCCTGTTCGTCCGTGATCGCGCCGACGTACCAATCCTCGCCACCGCGCCGCTGCCGCGCGACCACGACGTAGTCGCCGATCTTCCCCTCGAGCACCTTGGTGCGTTCCCAGTCCACGGGAACGTCCCGGATGAACTGGAAGGCGGCTTGCCCCTCGTAGTTCCGAGGCAGATCCGCCGCCATCTGCAGCGGCGAGTAGAGCACCACGTAGAGGGCGAGTTGTTTGGCGAGCGTGGTCCGGACCCTCGCCTGCTCGGGCAACCGAGGCGTACCGTCCGCGGAGCGTATGAGGATGTCGAAGATGCCGGGCGTGTAGTCCATCGGTCCGGCCAGCAGGCGCGTGAAAAAGAGAATCGTCTCGTGTTCGGGCGGGTTGCCGCCGTCTCCCGACCAGGCATTGTACTCCTGGCCGCGCGCGCCCTCGCGCGTCATCATGTTGGGGTACGTGCGCCGCTCCCCGGTGTCATGGATGGGCTCGTGGACATCCACCATGATGCCGTACTTCGCCGCCGTCTCGATGACCTTGCGATGGTGGCGGACCATCGTCTGGGAATAATGGGAATCGCCTCCCGGGATGTCGTCGGTGACGTAACCGGTCTTGATGGCATCGATGCCGAGCGAGCGATAGAGCGTGAACGCGTCCTCCAACTGCCGTTCGTAGTTCGCCAAGCCACCCGACGTCTCGTTGTGCGCAATGAGGTGAATGCCGCGCTCCTTCGCGTACGCGGCGACACCCGCGAGGTCATAGTCCGGGTACGGCTTCGTGAAGGAAAAGAGCCCGCCGTTCGCGATCCAATCGCCGTCCCACCCGACGTTCCACCCCTCGACCAGGACCCCGCCGAATCCGTTGGCCGCGGCGAAATCGATGTAGCGCTTGGCGTTCGCGGTGGTGGCGCCGTGCTTGGGCCCGGCCCCCCACGTCATGATGCCGATGTGCATGCCCCACCAAATGCCGACGTATTTCATCGGCCGGATCCAGTCGGTGTTCTTCAGCACGCTGGGCGGATTGAGGTTCAAGCCGAGGACGGACGGTACGAGGTCCTCGACCCGATCGGCGATCTGGATCGTGCGCCACGGCATGACAAAGGGCGTCCGACCGCGCGCCTTCACGCCATCGGCCATGGGCGCCAGGGCCGCGCGCATCGTGCGGCTTTCCAGCTCCGTGCCAGTGAGGAACATCCGCGGATAGTCCACCAGGTCCGCTTCGTGGATCACCATGACCGTGTGTCGATCGGTGGTCTCCAGCGTGAGCGGCGTCTGCACGCTGTCCAACACGCTGACCGGTGACGACGAGTAGAGCATCTCCGACCGGTCTTTGCGCGGCCAGTTCGACGGGATCCACCACGCGCGGGCGTTGTCCGCGAACGCGAACTCGGTCAGTTCATCCATGATCGCGAACGACTGCAAAGCCGGTTGCGCGGGCAGCGCGTAGCGAAAGCCGAGACCGTCATCGAACACCCGGAACGTGACATCGAAATGGCGCCCAGGGGCGGACTGCTCCGTCACCGACACCCGAAGCTCGTTGTGATGATCCCGCACCTGGGCGACATCACCCCACGGCTGCTCCCACGTTTCGTCCACCGCGTCGCGCGCCGTCCCCGCAATGGAAAGACTGTCGCGGAGGGCGGGCGCGTCACGAAACACGAAGCCCAGTCGAGAGGGTAGGATGAGTTTCCGACCGTCGCGGTCCACGGTGTAGAACAGGCCGCCGTCCCGAGTCTCGACCGTCACCACGGTTCGCCCGTCGGGCGAGCGTACGCGCAACGGCTCCGGGACCACACGTCCCCCCTCTCCCGAAGGGAGAGGAGGACAGGGGGTGAGGACTGACGGCACGAGCAGCGCGCTGCATACGGTCGCGACGATCCACCACTTCCCCGTCATGCAGCCTCCGGTTTCGGTCATCGTTCCTTCACCCAAATGAAGAACGAGCCACCCGACACCCGCACGTCCTGCGTTCCCGCGGCAAGCCGTGCGTACTTCCCTTTCACCCCCTTCATATCCACCCGCTCGCGGTCACCCACCTGTCGCCACGTACCGTCCGGAAGGTCGAAGCGAAACACACCCTCCCGCGTACCGCTATTGGCGAGCACCAAGACCCGCTCGCCGACCACGTAGCCCAACAGCGTACTATCACCCGGAGCAACCCAGCGGTAGTACCCACCCGGTACCTCGTCGACCCGGAAAACCCGACCGTACTCGGACATGCGCAGGGCCAGGAGGCCCCGCCAGTAGTCCCGCATGGCTGCGCGCGGCGAGCCAGGAACAAGGCTGTCCCACAGAAACCGATTCGGGGCCCGCAGATTGTACGTGTCGTCCCGGCCCTTGAAGTGGATGGGACCGCCGGCCAGCTCCGCGGTGGATTCCTCGAGCGGCGCCAGCCCCTTGGAGCGCAACATCTCCGTACCCCCATGAATCACCACGGGCCCTGCCGAAGTGAGCAGAAGGCCCGCGGCAATCCGCACCGCGGCGAGATCCACACCCTCGAGCCCGTTGTGGTCCTTCAGCGCGTAGCGATCGGCCAGCGCCCAGTTGTCGTGAATGTCCAGATAGGAAATCCCGTTCGTGGTGCGCGGTTCCTCCGGATAGTGATTCGCGAGCGCGCGCATGGCGGCGGCCCGGGCGGCGCCGTTCCCGCCCGCCCAGCCCCGTTGGTTCACGTCGAAGGGACTGCCCGTGAACGCGTCACGAGCCTCATCCTGGAAGAACGTGATCGGGGCGTCGGCCTTGGACCAGCTCCAATCGGGATTTGCGCGGACGTCGGGGTCACTCGGCGCGATCCACGGCTCCCCGTAGATGATGAGATCGTGCGGCAGCTCCCGTTCGACCCGCAGCAGCGTCTGCCGGTCCAGCTGCCCGGCCAAATCGATACGGAAGCCGTCCACCCCCAGCACGTCCACCCAGTGCCGCAGCTGATCGAGGATCCAGCGCTGCACCATCGGTCGGTCTTCGGACTTCACCTCGTTCCCGAAGGGACCGATGTGCTCGAGGGCCTCGTCGGTACGGTAGTAGTACGGCAGGTCCAGCACGTTGAAGTTCAGGAGCAGGTGCCGGTCGTCCATGTTCTCGCCCGTGTGGTTCGGGACGACATCGATGATGACCGCGATGCCCCGCTCGTGAAACGCGCGGACGAGTGCCTGGAACTGCGCCCGTTCCGCGCCTGGCTCCGCGCCCCGCGAGCGGTAGCGACTCTCCACGGCGAACGCGTGGGTGGTGCGGTATCCCCACTGGTAGTTCTCACGATCGATTCCCATGGCCCGCGCGAAGGAGTCGTTGGCGAACGCGGCTTGCCATTCGGCGTCGGGATAGTGGAGGTATTCCTGCACCGGCATGAGGTGAACCACGTTCACGCCTAGATCCACGAGGTAGTCGAAGCCGATGGGCTCGCCCCGCGCGTTCGTGAGGCCTGTTCGGGCCATGGCGGCGAGGGTCCCGGTCTCCGCCTCCCTCACGGGAAGGAGGTCCGTGAAGTCCTGGACGTGCACCTCGTAGGCCACCACGTCTTCCATACGCGGACGGCCACCACGCACGGGCGGCGGGGGCGGACCGTCGCGCCAGACGCGCGCCTTGCCCCAGGAGTCGTCGCTGACGAGGGCGTACGGATCGGAGACGTGGACCGGGCTGGTCTCGTAGAACCAGTTCCCGGGATCGGCCGGTCCGTGTACCGCGAAGTCGTACCAGGTGCCCTGGAGATTCCCCGCCTCCGTCGCCCCCCACACCCCGTCGTCGTCCTTCACCATGTCCACGACACGCAGCGCCTCACCCGGTGCGTCGTCCTTCTCGCGATAGAGATAGAGCCGGACGGCGTGCGCCCGGGGGGAGAAGATGCGGAAGGTCGTTACGCTCCCCTCGTCCCCGACCACGGCGCCAAGGGGCTTGGACGAGGAGAGGTTGCGAAACAGTGGGTCCCGCCGCACGAGCGCACGAAGCCCCAATCCGGGGATCTCCAGATAGTGAACTCGCATCGGGTCCAGCGCGGTCACGGGAACCACGAGGAACGCGGAGGTGGAATCGGGCACGACCGCGGCGATGGAAATCTCGCGACCCTGGCCATCCGTCAGGCGATACGCGGAACGCTCGGCGGGCCGCTCGAGGCCGGTGAGCGTGAATCGGATCGCGGTGGGACCGACGATTTCGGCCCGGAAGCGCGGCGCCGGTGCTTCCTGCTGGGCGCTCGCTCCGTTGGCCCCCAGCAGGGCGGCGCCGAGCACGACCACGCTCCGACGCGCGCGACGTAGTGCGCTCTCAATCCGGGATCTCACCGCCGCTCGCCCAGAAGCACGAGACCGAATGGAGTGGTGAGCGAGATCGCGCCGTTCATTACGGTACCCGTCTCCCCCGAGTAGGTGTCGATCAGCTCGGTCCCGTCCGGGAACACGCCGAAGACCGAAATGGTTTTGGATCCTGCCCCCTCATCCATTGCCACAAGCACGCGATCGACGAGCCCACCCGCTTCGAGGATACGGCTGAAGATGTACGGTGTCGCCTGGAGCCGGTGATGGTCGCCCGCACCCACGGCAGGATGGGCCCGGCGGAACCGACCCAGCTTCCGCCAGTGCTCGAGAACCTCGCTGGTGGGGCCTGGGTGCTCCAGATCCCCCCAGTTCATGAACGAGCGGAGGTTGGCATCGCCTCTGGCGCCCGCGACCCTGAGCGGCCGGGCCAACTCGTCGCCGTAGTAGATCTGGGCGCCGCCCGGCGCGAAGAGGAGGCGCGTGCCGTCACCGATTGGATCCGCACGGTCCGGATCGAGCGGCGACGCGTCGTCGTGTGAGTCGATGTAATTGAGAATGTCCACGCCGCGAAGCGCCCCTTCGTGGAGCGTCGTGGAGTACCGCGTGAAGAGATCGTCGATGGGCCCGGCGGCGTCGCGCGGGAATCCGAAGTTGATGAGACCGTCGTAGCCGAAGTCGAAGTAGTCCACGGTCCGGTCCCCGAAATTGTACGTCCGTCCCTGACTCGGAGACCAATTGGAGACCTCACCCACCATGTAGAATGGCAGATCGTCCAGGACCTTCTCCGGGTGCGCCTGTTTCCAGTCCGCGAACGCCTGATCGGCTTGCTGTTTCAACTGCGCGGCAACCGTCTCCTCGAAGTGTTTTGCCGTGTCCATGCGGTACCCGTCGAAGCCGAACTCGCGCACCCAGTCGGTGAGCCACTTCATGATGTAGTAGCGCGGTGCGCGTGGGTAGCCGGTGCGCTGAAAGAAGGCGTCCAGCGTGCCCATCTCCTGATCCAGTCGTCCCTCGCCCCTCCACTTCTCCGTCAACCACTGAGGCAGCTCCACGGGCCCGTCCTGCTCCATGCGGACATCCGGGAGATTGTCCACCAACGTGCAGTCCACCGTGGTGGCGTAGTCCTGGTAGGAGCATCGGGGACTCGTGCGGACCCAGTCGCTCGGCCACTGGGAGTCCTCCGGCGTCACGGGGCCCGTGTGGTTGATCACGGCGTCCATCAGGACGCGGATGCCGCGCCGGTGAGCCTCGTCCACCACCGCGCGGAGGTCGTCCTTGGTCCCGAGCGCCGGCTCGACCGCGGTCCAGTCGCGAGTCCAGTATCCGTGGAATCCGTAGCTCTTCCCCGTTCCCTCGTCCACACTGCCGTGGATCTGCTCCTCGAACGGGGTCATCCAGATGGCGGTGACCCCCAGGCTATCGAAGTACCCTTCCTGGAGCTTCTGGAGCACACCAGCGAGATCCCCACCCAGGAAGCTGCGCGCCACCGCGCCGTCCTGCGCCCGTCCCAGGGCGAGGTCGTTGCCGGGATTGCCGTTCGCGAACCGATCGGTGAGGAGGAAGTAGACCGTGGCGGCATTCCAGAACGCGGCGGGCCCGGCCTCGGTCGCCGGCACCTCCGCGCTCGGGACCGCGGATGCGGAGCGCCGGTCCCCGCACGCGGAGATCGCGAGGGTGCCGAGGACGACGAATGCCGCGGCACGGAACGGAGGCTGCATCATCGTAGTGACCTTTCTGCTCCGCGAGGATCCTGCCGAAGCAGGTCCTCGGCGATCATCTGTCGTCCAAGGGACGGGCGACGCCCGTCGCAGGAAGAACTCCGGGCTGAGGACCCGCTTCAGCGGCATTCACAGCGCACTCCCCACGGTCCTCGCGACGTCGTCCTCGTCCTCCACGCGGAGCGTCAGCGCCGCGGCGAGCACGAGGGACGCGCCACCGATCAACAGCGCGTAGATGGCTTCTCCGCCGAAGAACCGCCCGACGAAGAACCCCAGGACGGCCGCCGCGACAATCTGGGGAATCACGACGAAGAAATTGAAGACGCCCATGTAGTATCCCATCTTCGAGGGCGGCAGCGACCCGGTCAGGATCGCGTAGGGCATGGAGAGAATGCTTGCCCAGGCGATGCCCACTCCCACCATGGAACCCAGCAGGTACCGAGGATCCGACAAGACGAAGATGGAGAGGAGCCCCAACGCGCCGCAGATCAGGCAGATCGCGTGGGTGACCTTGCGGCTGGTCTTCCTCGCTAACACAGGTATCGCGAACGCGACCACGGCGGCGACGCCGTTGTAGGCGGCGAAGCCGACGCCCACCCAGTTTGCCCCCTCGTTGAACAGGGCCGAGGTCGTGTCCGTGGTGTGGTAGATGTGACTGGTCACCGCCGCGGTCGTGTAGATCCACATGGCGAACAGGGCAAACCACGAAAAGAACTGCACCCAGGCCAACTGCTTCATGGTCCGCGGCATGTCCTGGAAATCGTTCAGGATGGTAACGAACCCATTGTCGTAGTGGCCACCACGCTGCATGAGGCCGCTCAGGATGAGCAGCACGCCCACGAATCCGAGCCCCCCCGAGAGGACCAAGACCTGGTAGATCTCTTCGTAGACGAACCACACGCTGATGACCGCGCCCACGGCAACGAAGGCACCGCCCAAGCGGATCTGTTGCCCGCCATGTTCGACGTACTCCTCCGCGGTCCGCCGTGCCCGGGCGAAACCCTCGCGCGCCTGGTTCTCTTCGAAGGACGCCATCTCACTGGGCGAGTATTCCCTCGATCGGACGACCGTCCACAGCACCGCCGCGAAGAACACGCCGGCTCCCAGGTAGAAGGACAGCCGCACCGAGTCGGGAATCATGCCCTCAGGCGCCTGGTTGGCTACCCCGAACTGCTTGGTGAGGAGCCATGGGAGGATCGACGCCACGACCGCCCCGGTGCCAATGAAGAAGCTCTGGGTGGCGAACCCCGTGGTGCGCTGTGCCGAGGGCAGGTTGTCACCCACGAAGGCGCGGAACGGCTCCATCGAGATGTTGATCGAGGCGTCCATGATCCAGAGCATGCCGGCCGCCACCCACAGGGCCGGCGAGTTCGGCATGGCGATCAGGGCGAGCGAGGCAAGGATGGCCCCACCGAGGAAGTAGGGACGCCGTCGGCCCAAGCGGTTCCAGGTACGGTCGCTGAAATAGCCGACGACGGGTTGCACCAGGAGTCCAGTCACGGGGGCGGCAATCCACAAGATGGGGATATTCTCCACCTTGGCGCCCAGCGTCTCGAAGATCCGGCTCACGTTCGCGTTTTGGAGCGCGAACCCGAACTGGATGCCGAGGAAGCCGAAACTCATGTTCCAGACTTCCCAGAACGACAGGCGCGGCTTCGGACGGATGGCGCTGGGGGTGCTGACGGCAGGTGATCCCATGGTGGACCTGGTCCTCAGGAGTGGGGTCTCGGCGTCCCGTTCACTCGGGGGTGCAAGCTCGGTGTGAGGTGGGTTGGCGCGCTGCGGAACGCTTGGGGCGCCCGCGCGTCGACGTCGTCCTCCGGGCCGACGACGTAGTCTACAAAATGCCGATCAGCCCGGCCGCCAGTGTCGGCGGCCGAGCTGATCGACTTACGCATATCCCGCAGCGGGCTGTACCAAGCACCCGTCCCGATCAATAGCCGGGATTCTGCGTCAGGTTCGGGTTCGCAATGACTTCGTTCGCGGGCAGCGGGTAGAGATCGCGGAACGCACCGAGCGCCACGCCACCCGCCTGGCCACCTTTCCACGCCCAGACGTAGGTCCCCCCGGTGAACATGCCGAAGCGGACCAGGTCGGTCCGGCGACGGGCCTCGAACAGCAGCTCACGTCCCCGCTCGGCCAGAAGGAAGTCGAGCGTCAGTCCGGCGTCCGTGATGTCACCGCTGGTATTCCCATAGGCGCGTTCCCGCAGGTCATTGACGTACGTCAGCGCCTGCGCCCGGCTGCCACCGCCACCGCGCACCACGGCCTCGGCATAAATGAGATACGCCTCCGCCAGGCGGAAGATCGGGAAGTCGGTGTCGATCATGGTCATCTGCGAGCCGTCGGCCCCGGTCGACGTTTTGTTGGTGAACTTGGGGGCGGCGATCCCGCTGTTAAAGCTGCCAATGTCGATTACCGAATCGGTCTGACCGGACGTCCAGAAGAATGCCGCCCGCCCGTCGTTGGCGGTGTCAAACAGGCGGTAGGCCTCCTGCTTCAGCCGATAGCCGCCCCAGCAGTAGTCCATGCCGAAATCGGCCGCCGACATGTTGCCGCCGCACCCGGCATGCACCAGGAACGTCATCCCGCCCCACGTCTGCGTCCGGCTGCCATCCTGCAGTGCGGCAAAGACGAGCTCGGGTGACAAGTTGTTGTCCGCCGTGAAGTTGTTCCGGAACGTGGAGTTCAGGCTGTACGTGCCGGAACCGATGACGCTCTGCACCGCAGCCAGCGCGTCGGCATAGTGGTCCGTCCCGATGTACACCTCCGCGTTCAGGTACAGCTCCGCCAAGAGCATGTCCACGGCGCCGGCCGTCGCGCGGCCGTAGGTGTCGGCACCGGCCGTGGGTAGCTGGTCCCTGACCTCCCCCAGTTCGCTCACGATGAAATCGAAGATCGCCGCGCGCGTGCTCTGCTGCGGCGGCGTGGCGCCGAGCGGGTCCGCTTCGGTCACCAGCGGGATATTCCCGAAGAGATCGATCCCGTGCCAGTAGCTCAAGGCCCTGAGGAACCGGGCTTCCGCGCGGTATTGATGGACCTGATCCTTGAGGTCGCTCTGCCCCCGCGCGTCGAGCGAGTCATCCACGGTCTGGCGCAGGAACTCGTTCGCCAACATGACCTGGAAGTAGACGCGGTAGTACATCGCGTTGACCATGCTGTTATCCGCGCCCCAGAGCCCCGTATTCAGGTCGGGGAGACCCGGGTCGTTCCAGCCGATTACCGCCTCGTCGGTCGGCATCTCCTGGAGATACCAGTACAGGCGAAGGTACTCGGAGAATCCCTCGTCGATGCCTTGGATGTCCGCATTCCCTGCCGGCCCCTGCTGTCCGGTGACGATCAGCCCAGCGTAGATCCGCGCGAGGAACTGTTCATACGAGTCCCGCGAGGTGAAGATGTTCGCACTGGTGACCGTGCTTTTCGGTGCCACCGTCGGGTCCGTGCAGCCGGCCGCGGCCAGACACAGGAGGGCGGCGACGGCGAGCCCTTTCGACGTTCTGGTAATCATGGTCCCGTCCCGTATCGAGTGATGGAGTCGCATAGGTCGCGCCCTCACAACCGCACGCTCAGCCCACCCGTGAAGGTGCGCGAGCGGGGATAGATGTTGTTGTCGATGCCGTTCAGACCCGCGGTCGGATCCACGCCGCTGTAGCCAGTCAAGGTGAACGCGTTCTGCACGCTGCCGAACACGCGCCACGGCTGCCCGCGATACGTGAACGTATAGCCCAGCGTGATGTTGTCCATCCGCAGGAACGACCCGTCCTCCACGTAGTAGTCCGAGTAGTACTGCGGCACCACGAACTCCGTCTCTAGGACTGATGCTTGCAGGTTGGCCGGCATCGCCGAGCCCGTGAGGTTCTGGTAGGCGCCCAGGCCTGACGCCACGTTGTTGTACACCCAGCTCCCCAAGTAGGCTCGCAGGGTGAAACTCAGGTCGAAGTGGCTGTACGTCAGGTAGGACGAGTGGCTCAGGATCCACTTCGGGGCCGGATCGTGGAACGGCCGGCGATCGGAGTCGTTGATGACGCCGTCCCCGTTCAGATCCTCATAACCGCCCTCGATCGGCTTCCCGGTCACTGAATCATACTGCTGCTGGTAGACGAAGAACGAGTTGATGGGCGAGCCCGGCTGGAGGACCTCGACGTTGTTGCCCACGCCGCCGGAGATGCCGCCGGTCAGGATCTTCGACACGCTCTTGCTCGGGTTGATGCTGAGCAGGAGGTTCGTGTTGTGACTGGCGTTGAAGTCGGCGGTCCAGCCCAAGCCCGTGCCGCTCTGCTTGACGACGGCGCTGAGGCTCAGCTCGATGCCGTGGTTTCGCATGCTGCCGATGTTGGTCGTGACGTAGTTCGACAGGTTCGTGCCGGCAGCGACCGGCACGGTGAAGATCAGGTCTTTGGTTTCCTTGTTATACAACTCGATGGCACCGCTGATCCGCTGGTTCGCGAAGCCGTAGTCGAGGCCGATGTTGGTAGACCTGGTCTCTTCCCAGTGGATGTTGGGATCGACCGCGCTCGGACGGATAGTGCTGATGAACTGATTGCCAAACTGGTACTGCGCCAGCGGGTCGCTGTACGTATACGTGGAGTACTGCAGGTAGTCACCGAACGACTGGTTGCCGGTCTTCGCCCACGACGCCCGGATCTTCAGGTCGGAGAGCGCGTTCCAGTTCCGCAGGAAGGACTCATCCGAGAGCCGCCACCCGATGGACACCGAGGGGAACGTCCCCCACTGGTTTCCCGCGCCGAACCGCGAAGAACCATCGCGGCGAGCGGAGACCGCCAGTAGGTAGCGATCGGCGATGTTGTAGTTCAGCCGCCCGAAGAACGAGATCAGCCGGTAGTCGACAACCGACTGGTTGGTCGCCTCGTTGTCAGCCGGGACGATGCCGTTGTCGCCGAGCAGGTTGCTGGCGAGGCCGGTCGCGTTGTAGGTCAAGTAGTCGCTGTGCTGCTGTGTGTACGAGTACCCGCCCGTTAGATCGATGCGGCCGGGGAGGCCACCGAACGCGGAGGCGTAGTTCAGGTAGGTCTCCAGCACCGAGTTCGCCACGGTCCCGTTCGTGATGTTGAGTTGGCCATGACCCTGTCGCACCTGCGCGGCCAGGTTGCTCGGGTTGAAAATCTGTCGCTCGGACTTGCCGACGTCATAGCCGAGGTTGACGTTGGCCCTCAACGCCTGGAAGAACGGGAACACGTACTGCGTCTGCAAGTTCCCGATACTGCGGTACGCGCGGCCGTTGTTCGTGGCCAGGTTCAGGCTCGCGACCGGGTTGGACGGCGAGGCGTTGGTCGTGTTCCAATCCCAGTAGCCGGTCGCGCTGGTCGAATCCAGAATCGGCTGCGTGGGCGCCATCGCGGCGGCGTTGCCGAGCACGTCCCCTGGCGTGAAGTGATCGTTCGTGCGAGACCCCTTGACGTCGAGCCTCACGTCCAGATTGTCGCTGAAAAGACGCTGGTTGTAGTTGATGCCCAGGGCCAGCCGCTCAGTCGTGCTGGCCTTGATGATGCCGTCCTGGTTGAGGTAGCCGAGCGACAGGCGGTACGTGTTGCTCTCGCCGGCACCCGAGAGGGACACATTGTGCTCCTGGCCGAACGCCGATTGTTCGATCTGCTTGTACCAGTCGGTGGTCTGGCCGAGCAACGAGTCGACCCTCGTGGGCGCGTACTGCTCCACCGCCGCGGCGAACTGCGTCGCGTTCAGCAGGCTGGGCACCCTGGTGACCGACGACGCGGACGTGCTGCCGGTGTACTCGAGGTGCGGCCTGCCCTGACCACGCTTGGTCTGAATCAGCACGACGCCGTTGGCGGCGTTCGCCCCATAGATCGCCGCGGCAGAGGCATCCTTCAAGACCGTGATGCTCTCGATGTCGTTGGGGTTCAGGAAATTGAGCGCGTCGCGGCCGGCGTTGATGCCCCCACCGGCACCGGTGCTCAACGGCTGACCGTCGACGACGTACAGGGGCTCGCTGCTGGCGTTGATCGAGGTCGCGCCGCGAATCCGGATATTGAGGCCGCCACCCGGCTCGTTGTTGTCCACTACCTGCACACCCGCGACCTTGGCCGCGATGAGTTGCTGCGGGCTGATAATGCGACCGGTGTTGAACTCGCCCTCTCCTACCTTGGCCACGGCGCCGGTCACGTTCCGTTTCTCTTGCTCGCCGTAGCCGATCGCCACGATCGCTTCCAGCTCAACCGCCGCCGCCTCCATGGTAAGCTGCACGTCGATCGTCTGGCCGGCGATCACGGTGACCGTGTCGACCACCTCGCGATATCCCAACAGTCTCGCCCGGAGGATCTGCGTCCCCGCGGGCACGTTGGACACCATAAAGCCACCATCGGTATCGGTCCGCGCCGTTCGGGCGGCGACGGTCACCGTCACGAGGGACAGCGGCCGTTGCGCGTCGGAGGAGACGATCCGTCCGCGAATAGAGCCTGTCGCCTGCGCAGCAACCTGACCCGCCAGAGCGGCGGTCGCGAGCAGGGCGACGAGGCAGTGTCGAACCCTGAGCATCACTGTGCCTCCACGGTGTGAAGGATGCCCCTGCCCCGCGTCACCCACGCGCCGACGGGCCGGGATTTGAGGAAATTCTCCATCGGCTACACTATTGCCACGACGGTGCAGACATCGTGAAGGCCGAGTTAAAGACGGTGCGGGGAAACCGTACGGGCCATAGCGGTCGGTTGCAGTTCGAGACGGACATGCGCCGACGAGCCGCACAGGCGTCGGCCCACTTTGAGGACCGAACCCGTTGCAGAGAAACATCTTCGGCCCCTTCGAGGTACCCCTGCATGACCAACGCCGACCCACAAACCCGCCTCACCCGGTGGCTCGCGCTCTTCGGTCCCGGCCTCCTCGTTGCCGCCACCGGGGTCGGCGCGGGGGACCTGCTTACCGCAAGCCTCGCGGGCGCTCGGCACGGCCTCACGCTGCTCTGGGCCGCCTGGATCGGCGCGCTCCTCAAGTGGTTCCTCAACGAGGGGGTCGCGCGGTGGCAGATGGCCACCGGCACCACGCTGCTCGCAGGTTGGACCACACGCCTCGGCCGCGCCGTGCGGTGGGCGTTCATCATCTACCTGTTGCCGTGGGCGTTCTTCACCGGAGGCGCGCTGATCACCGCCTGCGGCGTCGCGGGCACCGGGCTCCTCCCGATCGGCGATCCGCGGACCTCGAAGATCGTCTGGGGCGTACTCCATTCCCTCGTGGGCTTGGCGATCGTGTGGCGTGGGGGATTTCGGACCTTCCTACGGTTCATGGCCGCGTGCACCGGCATCATGGTCGTGGCGGTGCTCGTCACCGCCGTCCTCATCCAGCCCGACTGGGGCGCCGTCCTCCACGGCCTGTTCGTGCCCCGCCTCCCAACGGGCGGCACCGCCTACACGCTCGGCGTCCTGGGCGGCGTCGGCGGCACGGTCACGCTGCTCTCCTACGGGTACTGGATCCGCGAGAGCGGGCGCGCCGGCGCCGAGGGCGTGCGCGCATGTCGCATCGACCTCGCCGCCGGCTACGTGCTGACGGGACTGTTCGGTGTGGCGATGATCGTCATCGGCTCGCGCGTGACGTTGCGCCAGGGCCCCACCGCCGCGCTCGAGCTGGCGACCCAGCTCGAAGTGGCACTCGGCCCGGCCGGGAAGTGGATCTTCCTGGCGGGATTCTGGGGCGCGGTCTTCTCCAGCCTGCTGGGCGTGTGGCAGAGCGTGCCGTACATCTTCGCCGACTTCATGACGCTTCCCAAGCGAAGCGCGGGGAACCTCCCCGACCTCAAGACCACACCGCCCTACCGCTGGTTCCTGCTCGCCATCGCCACCGTGCCGATGCTCCAGCTCGGCATCACGGTCGAGCGGGCCCAACTCCTGTACGCCGTGATGGGCGCCCTGTTCATGCCGTTCCTCGCCCTGACCCTCTTGTTGCTCAATACCCGGCGCACCTGGGTGGGCGACCGCTTCGTCAGCGGCTGGATCACGAATGCGGCTCTCCTTACTACGTTCGTACTCTTCACCTACATCGGAGCGGGAGAGGTCCGGAGTGCGGTGAGTCGGCTCATTCAACGTTAGTGGTTGGTAGTTGGTAGTTGGTAGTTGGTGGTTGGTGGTTGGTAGTTGGTCATTCAACCACTAACCACCAACCACCAACCTCTTTGACGTTTCCGATCTCACGGTTCACGTTTCTCGAGATATGTCCGCCATCGTCTGGCGCCCGCCGAAAGACCTCGTCGACTCCGCGAACGTTACGCGCCTCATGCGGGCGCACGGAATCACGAGGTTGGCACAGCTCCACACCCGCTCGGTTGCCGAGCCGGAGTGGTTCTGGAACGCGGTGGTGGACGACCTTGGCATCGCGTTCGCGAGCCGGTACCACACGGTGCGCGACCTCTCGCCGGGTATCCCGTGGACGGACTGGTTCGTCGGCGGTTCGCTGAACCTGACCGCCAACTGTTTCGATCGGCATCTCGGCACCGAGCGCGAGGACGGCATTGCGCTCCTCGGCGAGCGGGAAGATCAGACGGTCACCAGCTACACGTATCGGGAGCTCAAAGCCGTCGTCGACCGGTGCGCGGCCGGGTTGCGGGCGGCCGGGATCGGCGTGGGAGATCGCGTCGGCGCCTGCATGCCGATGACCGTCGAGGTCGCCATCCAGATGCTGGCCACGTTCCAGATCGGGGCCATCTTCGTTCCGATCTTCTCGGGCTACGCGTCCGCCGCGGTGGCCGAGCGGTTCCGGCATGCGGGCGTGAAGCTCGTGTTCACGGCGGACCGCACGGAGCGGCGCGGCAAGCCCGTCGAGATCAAGGAAACCACGGACGCCGCCGTGGCGGACGTGCCGAGTGTCGAGCGCGTCGTGGTCGTCCGGTACGAGGACGGGCGCATTCCGTGGACCGAGAACCGCGACGTGCCGTGGGACGCGTTTCTCGCCTCCGGCAGCGACACCACGACCGCGATCGTGCCAGCGATGGCGCCGGCCTTGATCCTCTACACTTCCGGCACCACCGGTCGCCCCAAAGGCACCGTACACAGTCATGCGGGCACGCTCGTCCAGATCGCGAAGGAGGTCGGCTATCAATTCGACATGAAGCCCGGCGACCGCTTCTTCTGGCTCACCGACATCGGGTGGATGATGGGACCGTGGGCGTTGATCGGCGGGTTGTTCCACGGTGCCACGGTCGTGCTCTACGACGGTGCGTTCGACTGGCCCGAGCCCACGCGCCTCTGGTCCGTGCTGGCGCGAATTGGCGTCTCGATCTTCGGCATCTCGCCGACCGCCATCCGCATGGCCATCCGTCACGGGGTGAAGCCCGCCGAGCATTACGATCTCTCCGCGCTTCGCATCTTGGGCTCGACGGGCGAGCCGTGGGACGACGACTCGTGGACCTGGTACTTCGAGCAGGTGGGTGCGCGGCGTTGCCCGATCATCAACATCTCGGGCGGCACCGACATCATCGGCGGATTCCTGGGGCCGCACCCCATCAGTCCCCTCAAACC
>CAYWNR010000018.1:0-17426 GCA_964459705.1 uncultured Gemmatimonadaceae bacterium
TGTGGAAGACCGTCGATGGCGGTGCCAACTGGGTTCCGCTGACGGATAAGCAGTGCGCGCTGGCGATGGGATCTATTGCCATCGATCCCGTCGATCCCGACATCATCTACGCCGGCACCGGCGAACAGAACTTCTCCGCCGATAGCTACTGGGGATGCGGGATCTTGCGGTCGATCGATGGAGGCACCTCATGGACGGCGATCGGTCCGGCGGGTCTCCAGTCCACATCCAATTGGTCGCAGATTTCCCGCGTCGTCATTGCGCCGACGACTGCCGGAACTCCGGCCACCACGACGCTGCTCGTGGCGGCCGGTGCGTTCTACAGCACCAGCATCCGAGGGCTCTACCGATCGACCAACGGGGGAGCGAACTGGAACCAGACCCTGTCCGGGTCGGTGACGGACCTCGTCCTCGACCCCACCAACGACTCGATCGGCTACGCGGCGGTCTCCGGCCAAAGCGTGTTCAAGACCACCGACCGCGGTGCAACTTGGACGGCCGTGGCCAGCGGCTTCCCGACGTCGAACGTCGGCCGGATCAACATCGGGATTGCCCCGTCCGCGCCCGCGACACTCTACGCAGGCGTGCACAACGCCAGCAATAGTCAGTTGCTCGGCATCTGGAAGACCACGACCGGAGGCACGTCGTGGACCCAGCTCAGTGCCTCGGGGGCGTCCTGTGGCGCGCAATGCTGGTACGACATGTTCATTGGTGTGAGCCCTACCAATCCGGACACGGTCTATTTCGGTGGCGTCTCACTGTACCGATCCGCCAACGGCGGGGCGTCCTTTGCCGACATCACGGGCTCGATCCACGTGGACCAACACGCCATCGCCTTCGATCCCCAGGACCCGGCCACGTTCTACGTTGGGAACGATGGTGGGGTGTACCGGTCGTCAACCGCGGGCAACAGCTGGACGAGCCTGAACGCCGGCCTTGCGCTGACGCAGTTCTACGAGGGAATCTCGCTCCACCCATCCGACGAGACGATCGTCCTGGGTGGGACGCAGGACAACGGGACGCTGCAGTATACCGGCGCACCTGCCTGGTCCTATGTGATCGGTGGCGACGGCGGCTACACCGCCATCGACCAAGAAAATCCGCTCACGCGCTACGGCGAGACGCAGTGGGCCCCGAGCAGCGGGTACTCCGGCCCGCGACGCTCGGACGGGGGCGGCTACAACCTGAAGGCGAATGGTATCGCGCTGAGTGATACAGCCCAATTCATTCCGCCCTTGGTCATGGACCCGAGCCACCCGACCACGCTGTATTTCGCAACTCGCCGGATCTACAAGACCATCAACCGCGCCGATTCGTGGACGGCCATTAGCGGCAATCTCACCAGCGGGACGATCTCGGCGGTCGCACCAGCACCCTCGAACGCCCAGGTCGTGTACGTGGGCGCGAGTGCCGGCCAGCTGTACGTCACATCCGACGGCGGAACCAATTGGAACCTGCGCACGACCGGCCTTTCCACGCGCTACGTCGAGGACTTCGCGGTCGACCGCGCCGACTGGCAGACGGCCTATGTGACCTTGTCCGGCTTCGGTAGCGGACATGTCTATCGCACGACCAACGCAGGCCAGACCTGGACCGACGTGAGCAGCAACCTGCCCGACATTCCCGTCAATGCCGTGATCGTGGATCCCGCGAGCCGCGGTATCGTGATGGTGGGAACGGACGTCGGCGTGTTCATCTCGTCGGACAGCGGCGCCACGTGGACCCCGCTCGACCAGGGGCTGCCCAACGTGGCCGTGTTCGACATCGCGTACAACCCGGCCACGGGATCGCTGATTGCCGCGACCCACGGTCGGGGCATGTTTGCGCTCCAACTGGACAGGCCACTCACGCTCGTCTTGATCGCAAGCCAGGTTGCTGATAGCGCACTCCTTGGCGCGACGGACGCGCGGAGCGACTCCGCGACGGTTGTGCTCAGCGGCCCCGGCGCCAGCACCACGGGATGGAGCGCCACGCATACGAGCGCGGCTTGGGTCACGCTCCAGAACGCGTCTGGGACCGGCACGGGAACCTTCACGTGGACTCGCGACCCGACAGGCCTGGGCATTGGAGCACACGTTGACACCATCACAGTGACGGCCGCGGGGGCACTCGACTCACCGTGGCTGCTCTTCGATTCCCTCGTCGTGTACAAGAAAGTGGCTTTTGCCCCGGAGTTGGTCAGCAAGACAGGCGTCTCCGCAAGTGGAAGCCCGCTACCCGACTCCGCGCAGCTGCTCTTGGACGGTGGCAACGACCTCGTCACAGCTTGGACTCTCACGCACAGTGCGGCATCTTGGCTTTCGCTTGGGACATCCGGCGGCACTGGCACCCGGTTTGTTTCCTGGACGCGCTCCGCCCACGACCTCAAGCCGGGTACCTACACGGACACCATCCGGGTCGTCACCGCGAACGCGGACAGCGCGCTGCTCGTGGATACCTTCATCGTCCAGGCTCCAGCCGTCGCCACCGACTGCGCCGTGCAGCATTTGTTCGGCACCGCCTGCCTCGACGACACGCAGCTCCGCTTCCTCGACCTGGCCGGCAACAAGGACGGGACGTTCAACCTCGGCGACTTCCTCGCCCGTCTCAAACGGGGAGCTGCGGCCTCGCTGGCGAAAGGAGGCTCACAATGAGAGCCCTCCGATTGGTCCTCGTGTCGGCCGTCATTGCCATGACGACGACGTGCGGCAGCACGACCGAGCCGGTCTCGGGATGGGCGGACGTGCGGCTCACCACGCAGAACACCGGTGACGGAGGCATCATCTTCACCGTGGGCGGCGCCCAGGTGGATTCCGTCCGGTCGAGCTTCCCCAATCTCTACACCCGGCAGGTGAGCGAGACGTCCTGGCAGGTGCTGGTCGCCGGAAATCTCACGTCCGGCGTGATCGCGCGAATCTGGGTGCCCGACGTGAACAAGCTGGAGGGCTATACGGCGACGCCGGTCGAAGTGGCGGGGCAGGACTTCGCGCAGCGGGCGGTTGCGGGGTATGCGCTGACGATCGAGGGGCCGGCGGGACAATAGACGGCGCAGCGGGGCAGCGGGGAGGGGACAACGTGACGCTCCGTGCACCGTCGTTACTGTCGCTACCGTCGTTTACCTCGCAGAGGTCATTCCCACTCGATAGATCACCAGCCGCTGCACGTCGAGCTCGTCGGTCACGACGGCCGCGATGCGGTGTCCCGGCAACCATATCAGGGGGTAGGGCGCCGAGCCGGGGAGTGTGCCGAGGTACTCGCCGTCGGCCGCGTACACGTCCACACCTGCGCCCTCACGTCGCCGTACCCACCACGTGCTGTCCGGGCCGGCCGCGATCTCGTCGATGATCGGAATGTGGTCCGCAAACCCGATGCCCTGGACCACCTCGTCGGTCTTGCACACGATCTCGCCCCCGGACGACATCACCCGGAACTTGTCGCCTACCTGCTTCGCCGCCGCCTCCGCCGTGGCGGCTTCCGGCTCCAGCGGGCGACGCACGAGCTGCGTCATGTCGGGACCCGTCAGCAACATGATCTCGTAGCCCGTGGTTGTCGTCACCGCCACACGATCGCCGGCCGCCGCCCATCGCACCGAAGGGCTGAAGATGGGCGTCATCCCGCTAATCGCCAGGCCGCAGCTCTTGAACTCCACCGCTTTCCCGGGAGCACTTGGGACACTGACGAGACGAACCGTATCCTCGCCCCCAATGCTCAGAAGCTCTTGGCGGCCCGGGTCACTCGGTCCGCTGTTCCAGGTTCGGCGCGCCAGCACCAGGGCATCTGCCGTGGCGTGGATGCGGCTTCCGTTGAACCCGCCGGTCAATGGGGTGGGATTGAGGATCTCAGCGTTGGGACCGTACCATACCAACCCACCCTTGCCGAGGTCGAAGACCGCGGATCGTCCATCGGGTGCCACCACCAAGCCGATGGGCCACTGCAGCTCCCCCGGCCCGCCACCCGCTCGGCCCATGGCGCGGAGGAAGGCCCCGTCCGAGTCGAATACCACGATCCGCTTCGCGCCTTCATCGAGCACGTAGATGTTCCCGGCCGCGTCTCCTCGAACGACACCGCTGTTGACCTGGTAGAACGCCTGCGCCCCGGAGTCGGCGCCCCCCAGCGCGAACAGTGAATCGAAGCTCCACGCCAGCGGCACATCCGGTCCCGCGTACGTCACGATCTCCACACCCGCGGAGTCCACGCGCGTCGTGGCCGACCGGTGTTCGCCGCCGCAGGCCGCGACGAGCACGCCCAGCACCGGCAGCCAGGTTCTCTTCCTCATGCCTTCCCCTCCGACGAGTCCCTCTCGCGTACGCCCCAACAGGGCTCAAGTTCCACTCCCAAGCCGTCCGCGATGCGATTGACGAACGCGTAGTAGGCAACGATCGCGCAGAGGTCGTGGATGCCGCGGTCGTCCAGCCCGACCGCGCGGAGGCGCGCGACGTCGCCCGCGGCGATACCCGCCGGGGTGAGCGTGAGCTTCACCGCGTAGTCGAGCAGCGCGCGGGCGCGCGGCGCGAGCCGAGCGGTTTGATGATCGCGCTCCAGGGCCGCGAGCAGTGCGTCCCGCTCCACCTCGGCCATCCCCTCCTTCTCCAGCAACTGACGGAGACCCGCCCCGTGATGATGGATTCAGTAGTGGCACCCGTTGGTGGCGGAGACCACGACCGCCACCATCTCGCGCTCGATGCGCGTGAGCGGTCCCCGGCCCCGCATCAGCTCGACGTAGAGGTCGTAGTGGTGTCGCATCGTGCGGGGATGGACGCCGTGAATCCGGATGATGTGGTCGGTATCCGGGACGCGATCGGCGGGTGGGATGTCGTCGTCGGGGATGTACGCAATGAACGCCATGAGAACGGGACCTCCACGCAAACCGGATGATGTCGGTGCAAACGGTAGCCCGCCGCGACCCCCTCGGCAATTTACGTGGCTGGCCTCCACCTCGTTTTCGCCCCATCTTTCCGCCCTTCGCCACCGGGGGGGGTGACGTGGATCAGCCGCTGGAACAACTGCGAGCGGGGCTCGCGGGCCGATACCAGCTCGAGGGCCGTCTCGGCGCCGGCGGCATGGCGATCGTCTACCACGCATTAGATGTTCGGCACGACCGGCGCGTCGCAGTCAAGGTCGTCCGCCCGGCGCTCGCGGCCGCGATGGGGCGCGACCGCTTCCTCCGCGAGATCGAGACCGCCGCACGGCTCCAGCACCCGCACATCGTCCCCGTCTACGAGTCGGGCGACGTGGATGGCGTGTTGTACTACGTCATGCCGCTCGTGGAGGGCGAATCGCTCCGCGATCGACTCACCCGGGAGCGCCAGCTCCCCGTCGAAGACGTCCTGCGGATCACGCGGCAGGTGTCGGAAGCGCTCGGCTACGCCCACGCGCGCGGCATCGTGCATCGCGACATCAAGCCGGAGAATATCCTCCTCTCGGGCAACACGGCGGTCGTTGCGGATTTCGGCATCGCGCGCGCCGTGGCCGAGGCGGGCGGAGACCGGCTGACCGAGACGGGGCTCTCGCTCGGAACGCCGTCCTACATGAGCCCGGAGCAGGTGGCAGCCGATCCGGGGCTCGACACGCGCAGCGACATCTACAGCCTGGGCTGCGTGGTCCACGAGATGCTGGTGGGCGAGCCACCCTTCACTGGACCGTCGGCACAGGCGGTGATGGCCCGTCAGTCACTCGAGGCCGTGCGGAGCCTGCGCGTCGTGCGACCGACCATCACCCGTCCGGTCGAAGCGACGGTACTCAAGGCGTTGGCCAAGACCCCGGCGGACCGTTGGACGACGGCGATTCAATTCGCTGACGCGCTCGAAGAAGCGACGCACGCAGTCGCCGAGCCCGCCGCCCAGCCCCGGCGGCGGTTCCGGCCGGCGGCACTGATCGGCGTCCTCGCCGTGCTACTGGCGGCGGTGGCGGTTGCCCTCGTTCGTCCGTGGGCGTCGGGAGGTGGCAGCGGACCACGAACGCCAATGATCGTGGTGCTCGCGTTCCGGAGTATCGGCACGTCCGCCGAGCAACCGTTTGCCGATGGGCTCACGGAGGAGATCACCAGCCGCCTGGCGGGGATCGCGGGGCTGGGTGTCATCGCGCGGAGCAGCGCGGCGGCGTACGACTCGGGAGCGCTCTCACCCGCCCAGATCGCCAAGGACCTCGGCGCGGACTACGTGTTGACCGGCTCCATCCAGATGGAGCGGATTTCCGATGGGAGCGGGTCGGTTCGGGTCATCCCCCATCTCGCCGAGGTGACCGATGGGCGCGAGGTGTGGACCGACCGGTACAATGCCAAATTGGCTCCGGGCGAGATCCTCCGCGTACAGGGCGACCTCGCGTTGGCCGTCGCCGAGGCGCTGGACGTGCGCCTGACGGCGGCCGACACGGTGCGCGTCGAGGTCCGCCCCACGGACAATCTGGCCGCCTACGACGCCTACGTTCGCGGCAACCTGTATGCGTCGCAGTACTTCCCCGAGGAGCCGCTACGGACCGCCGTCTCGTTCTACGAGCAGGCCGTCACGCTGGACTCCGGCTTCGCGCTGGCCTACGCCAAGCTCGGCCAGGCCCAGAGCATCTACAGCTTCTACTACGATCGGTCTCCGGAGCGGCGTGCCCAGGCGTTGGCCGCGGTGAACCGCGCCCGGGCGCTCGCGCCCGACCTTCCGGAAGCCGAGCTCGCGCTCGGCTACTACTACTACTGGGCGGAGCAGAGTTACGACCGCGCGATGGAGGTCTTCAAGAGCGTCCGCACCAAGGAGCCCAACAACAGCGAGCTGCTGTGGATCATGGGATCCCTGGAGCGACGCCTGGGTCACTGGGATGACGCGGTGGCGTTGATGTCCCGCGGGCTGCAGCTCGACCCGCGGTCCCAGCGCTACGCATACGACCTGGCGGCGGTGTACCACGTGCTGCGCCGCTTCCCGGAAGCCGAGCAGTACTACGACCGGGCCATCGCGCTGGCGCCCGACTGGATCGTGCCGTATCTGTCGAAATCGCTGCTAGAGTGGTCCGTCGGTGGGGACACCGCACGCGCGCGAGCCGTGCTCGACGAAGCCAGCCGGCACGTCGGCGTGACCACCATCGTGACCACGCTCGTGGGAGCGTTCCGGGATCACCTGCTGGTGATCGACGGCAAGTACCAGGATTCGCTCGACGCGATGACGCTCGCGACGGTGCCGATGGACTCCGGCGGCTACTATCTCGCGAAGGCCACGACGACGCGCCTGCGCCGCGGCGCCGGGGCAGCCCGGCCACTCTACGACTCCGCGCGCACGATCTGGCAGGCCCGGGCCACGGCTCGGCCGGACGATCCGACGGCGCACAGCTATCTGGCCGAGGCGCTGGCGGGGCTCGGGCTCGCGGCGGACGCAGTGCGCGAAGGGGAGCGGGCCGTGCAGCTGGACGTCGCCAGCGGCGACGTGTATCGCCAGGGGATCTGGCGCATGTTGCTGACGCGGACCTACGCCACGCTGGGTGACACGGCCCGCGCGGCCGCCGAGGCGGAGCGGCTGCTCGAGGAACCGTCCCTGCTGACCCCCGCATGGTTCCGATTCCACCCGATCTTCGAGCCGCTGGCGCAATCCCCGCGCCTCCGGCGCTTCCTCCGCTAGCCTCCCGTCGCATGCCGTCCGGGCTGCGGTTCGACGCGCGGTTCACGGTCGCCGCCGTGGCCAACGAGGGCGCCTGTCTGCTGTCCGAACGCGAGGAGATCGTGCTGGAAGGGGCGGTGTACGCCGCGCTCGCGTCACGGCTCGACGGAACGCGCGACACCGATGGCCTGGTGGACGCGCTCGCGGACGCATTCCCCGCCGCCGAGGTCTATCACGCGGTGTGGGAGCTGGAGGAACGGGGGTACGTCGTGAGTGCCATGCTGGGTGCAAGGTCCAACGTGCAGGGTGCACCCGGTGGAGAACCGGTACCGGTGGAGGTCGTCGGGGAGGTTCCGGCGGTCGAGGTGTGGCGGTCGCTCGCGGCGCGCGGGTTCACGGCCGCGGACGATGGCGTTGCGATCGTGCTGACGGATGACTACCTGCACCCCGCGCTGGCGGAGGTCAATCGGCGCGGGCTCAAGGGACGTCGTCCCTGGCTGCTCGCGAAGCCGGTCGGCCGGCGGCTGTGGGTGGGGCCGGTGTTCGGAAAGCGTGGCGGCCCGTGTTGGGAGTGTCTCCGCCATCGGCTGGCGCGCCACCGTCCCGTCTTCGACTTCCTGAGCCGGGGCGGGCACCAGCACCCACCCATTCCTCTCGTCACCACGGCGGGCAGCTTTCAACTCGCCGCGGATCTCATCGTGCGCCGGGCGCAGGAGCAGACCGCCGACGCCGGAGACCTTCTGGAGTTCGACACCGATGACGACACGCTGCGGCGCCACGAGGTGATACGGCGCCCGGCGTGCCCCGCCTGCGGGACCCACGAGTCCGCCGCGGCACAGATCCCCACGCCGACTGGGGGACAGGCCCGGATCGATCCAATCACCGGAATCGTGGCCGTGCTCACGCCGGTTCCCGATGCCACCACCGATGCCATTCATGTGTGGGTCGCGCGACCGAGCCCATACGCGAACGCCACCACCCTCGGGGAGCTCCAGGCGCAACGTCGCCACCAGAGCCTCGGCCGCGGCTGGAGCGCGGAGGAGGCCAGCGCGAGCGCGCTCGCCGAGGCGATCGAGCGGTACTCGGCCACGTTGCAGGGGAATGAGCCGACCGTGCGCGCGACACTGCGCGAGCTGGGAGAGCGGGCCATTCACCCCAACGCCTGCATGCTGTTCAGCGACGCGCAGTATCGGAGACGGGAGAGAAGGGACGCGTCGGTTCCCCTCCCCGTCGATCCCGACGTGCCGCTCGACTGGACGGCGGTGCGGTCACTCCGTGGCGGTGAGGAGCGATACCTCCCGACGGCGTACCTGTACTTCGGGCACGCCGCGACGTCCGGCGGGGACTTCTGTCGCGCCGACTCGAACGGGTGCGCGGCCGGGCCGACCGTCCGCGACGCCGTTCGGCATGGCCTCTGCGAGGTCGTCGAGCGGGACGCGACCGCCATCTGGTGGTACAATCGCGTCCCGCGTCCCGCGGTGCGGCTGACGTCCGATGTCGATCCCGCGCTCGAGCGCCTCGAGGCTGACTACCGACGCACCGGCCGGTCGTTCTGGGTGCTGGACATCACGAGCGATCTCGGGATTCCCGTGTACGCGGCGGTGACGCTGCGCGACGGACCGATGCCCGACCTGTTGGTCGGCTTCGGGTGCCACCCATCCGCGGTGCAGGCGCTCCGCCGCGCCGTGAGCGAGATGCACCAGATGGTGGTGGCGCTGGCAACGGTGACCGACCGGCGGACACTCGCCCCGACTACCCAGCGGTGGCTCATGGAGGCAACGCCCGAGCGACACCCTCACCTGCTGCCCGCGGGTGACGCCCCGTGGTCGGGGCCCACGGCGAGCGGCGACACGGAGGTCGAGACCGCGCTCGCGAGCCACGGGCTCGAGGCGTTCGTGGCCGACCTCACACGGCCCGACATCGCGATGCCGGTCGTCAAGGTGCTCGCGCCGGGACTCCGCTCGCAGCGACCCCGGTTCGCGCCGGGCCGTCTGTTCGACGTCCCCGTCGCGCTGGGCTGGCGCGACCGTCCGTTGCGCGAAGCGGAGCTCAATCCGCTCCCGGTTTTTCTCTGACCCTGGCAAAGCCCGGGATCCGGTGTAGCATATCCGATTCGGAGACGCACACTCGGCAATCACACGCGGGGGGTTCGATGGCGAAATTCGAGGACCACGGGAAGAAGGTCGCGCAGTTCTTTGCCCGCGCCTGGCGGGACGACCAGCTGAAGGGTCAGCTCAAGAGCGACCCCAAGGGAACGCTCAAGAAACACGGGTTCACCATCCCCGACGACGTGGAGCTCAAGGTTCTGGAGGACACGCCGAACGTGCGCCACGTGGTGCTGCCCGCCGCGCCCAAGACGTCGGTCTCCGCGGACGACCCCGGGATCCAGCCACAGATCACGATTCCGTTCTAGCGGACGCCCGCCTCCCGGGCACACGGCGTCACCCCCGCTCGGACCGCCAGCGCCATCGGCCGAGCGGGGTGACGACCCTCTGAAGCTCCCCGTGCCATTTCACCTCGCACTCCACCCGGCCGCCCGGCTCGAGCGGACGGACGCCGCCCTGGTGCTACGCCACTGGGGCCAACGGTGCACGTTCGACCAGCCGTCACCCGGCGTGGCGCGGGCCCTGGACGTCCTCGCGAACGGTGGAGCGGCCGAAGACACCCTGGATGCCTTGGTCGTCGACACGGACGGCCCGGGCTTTCTCCCCCACTGGGTGCACACCCTCGACGTCGTGCGCGACGCCGGTGCCTTGCAATACACGCAGCGCCATGGGGGCCGGGACTTCGCCGTTCTCCAAGCAGCGGCGCCCGGACGTCACACGCACCCAACCAACCTGCCGCCGGACGCCGAGGTCGCGCTGTCGCGCTTCGCCTACGTCAACGCCGTCGAGGGCACGTTGCTGCTCGCGTCTCCGCAATCGCTGGTGACCGTCCATCTGTGCGAGCCACTCGCCGCCGCCGCGCTGGCCCTGCTCCGGACCCCGAGCCGTGCCATGGACGTCGTGCACGCCTTGCCCACGCTCGCACCCGGGACCGTCGCGGATTTCGTGGCGCTCCTGGCGGCGGCCGGGATGCTCGCCGACGCGGGCAGCGGAGACGCGGCGGTGGACCAGTGGGGGTTCGCAGACCTGCTCTTCCATTGGCGCAGCCGCTGGGGCCGGCAGGCGCTCCCGACCGGCGGCACGTTCCCGCAGCGCGGTCGCTCGGCACCGCTGCCGGCGGTGAAGCCGCCCATGGCCGGCACGGTGATCGAGCTGGTCCGACCAGACCTCCGCCAGGCCGAGGCGACCGATCCCCCATTCTCCGAGGTTCTGGAAGCGCGTCGCTCGGTGCGCTCCTACGGTAATACTCCGCTCACGCTCGATCAGCTGACGACGTTCCTGTTTCGCGTCGCACGCGTACGGCGCGTGATGGACGCAAACGCGGACATGCCCTATGCCATCAGTGAGCGTCCCTACCCGAGCGGCGGCGCCTGCTATCCCCTCGAGATCTACCCGGTGGTTGCACGCTGCGACGGGATCGAGCGCGGCATGTACCACTACGACCCATTGGGTCATCGCCTCACCCGCATCCATGAGTGGGACGATCGCGTGGCCACCCTCGCGTCCGACGCGCGACTCGCGGACGGGCCCGGCACGCCGCACGTACTGCTGGTGGTCACCGCGCGCTTCCGCCGCGTAATGTGGAAGTACGAAGGGATGGCGTACGCGACCGTTCTCAAGGACGTGGGCGTGCTGTACCAGACCATGTATCTGGTCGCCACGGCAATCGGCTTGGCGCCCTGCGCGCTCGGGTGCGGGAATACCGAGACCTTCGCCGCGATCACGGGCCTCGATCCCTGCGAGGAGAGCTCGGTGGGGGAGTTCCTCTTGGGTAGCCGCGCGCCGCACGCCTAGTACCGCCGGCGGGGCAGCCTCGGTTGGCGCGATCTACGCGGGCTTCTCCGCCCTGTTCACTTCCTTGACGACGCGGTACGCGGATTCGAAGGCACCTTCCATCCATCCGGGAAGCGGTGACGCGTGGTCGCCAGCGAAGTGGATGCGTCCATCCGGCCGCACGATGTCCTGATACAACCCCACGAGCTGACCCGGCTTGAACCAACAGTAGCCGCCGCGAGCCCACCGGTCGTCGTCCCACGCCCACGAGCTGCCAACGGCGAGGGTGCCATCGTCCACCGGGTCGTACACCCGCCGCATGTCATCACGCGCGAACACGTAGCGGGCCTCTTCGTCGAGCGCGGCCACCGCGCGGGCGCGGGCCCCGGCCGTATAGGACTCGAGGATGCCGGGTGTGGCCTGCTGCGTTGCCGTGGCGTCATGAACCCACATTGCGGGCAGATCGGTGTTGCAGATCCCGGGAAGTTGGCGCTCGTCCCAGAACCGGCGCTTGGCCTGCACGTAGACCCGCGTGGCCGACGTGTACGGCAGTTCGCGAACCGCCCGCTCCTTGCCCGGCGACAGCTCGGGCACGAACACGATGTCCCGCGCGACCGAGAAGGGAGCGGTGCACACGACGCGGTGGGCCGTAAACCGCCGCTCGCCGTCCTCGGTGTCGCAGATGACCTCGACGCGATCGGCGTGACGCTCGACCCGCACCACCGGCGCACCGTACACGATCCGATCGCGCAATTGCGGCGAATCCGCAAAAGCCCGCGGGAGGTGCCAGTTGCCGCCGGCGAGCGAGTACGCCTGGCCCGTGGCCTTCTTCGTCGTTCCGTCCGCCGCGACGTGGTGGTGATGCACGAACGGCAGCGCGAGATGGGGCGGCGGCGCAAAGGCGAGCCCGAGGTCGCGCAGCAACATCAGCGCCGAGTACGAGTCGAAGCCTTCGCCCCACAAGTCGAAATATCCGAGGCGCAGGATGTCGAGCGCGCCCGGGGAGGCGCCCTGCGCGGCCAGGAACGCCCTGAACGTCACGTTGTCGTACGGCGCCAGCTCCGGCCTGGGCCAGCCCGGGGAACGGGGGTCACCGATCTTGGCGAGCGCCGGCATGATGTACGCCCGCCAGAGCACCTCGATGCCACCCTGCTCGTCCGGCCGCAGCGTCACCGGCCATTTGGTGCCCGCGGCGTTCGGCTGCGTGATGCGGGTCCCACGCAGATAGTACAGGCTCAGGCTCGCGCTCGGACTGAGCGGCACGAGGGGCAGGTGGAACACGTCGTGCGCGTACGTCATCGTCAGGACGTGCGCCTCGGGAATGAACACGGCGCCGGCCTCGGCATACAGCCCACCCGCAACGACATCACGAATGGTGTGCACGCGTCCGCCCACCCGCCGCTGCGCTTCGACGACCGTCACGCGGTGTCCACTGCGGGCTAGCTCATAGGCCGTCGCGAGCCCCGCCAGCCCCGCACCGATCACGACGACGTCCCGAGGCTCGCCGGAACGCGGATGTGGCTGAACGAGAAAGAGCGGCGATTGGCTGATGGGAGTCGCGGTCACGACGATCTCCTGGTATCGGTGACTGCCGTTCTCGGCATGCGCCTCATGATGTCAGCAGGCGTTCGAGGTTGAGACACCCCGCCCCGACGTCGGGATCGAAGCTCGCCCCTCCCATGCTCGCCACGCGATCCGCGGTGCGCATCAGCTGCTCGCGGACGGCGGCACCCTTCATCGTGCCGTGATTCGCGATGAGCAGGGCCGCGGCCGCGGCCACCTGGGGCGACGCCACCGACGTGCCCGGCCAGGCTACGTAGCCCGTGGGACGGGTGTACGCCTTCCCTTCGGTAGGACCCTTGGGACCGGTGGTGGCGTCGAACATCAGCTGGCCGGGATAGGTGGGGACGGTGGACCAGATGTCCACCCCGGGAGCGGACAACGCGATGTGCGCGCCACTGGACGAGCCGGACCACACGCCGTCCGAACGATCCAGCGCGCCGACGGCAATCACGCCGGGCAGCGCCGCGGGATAGGAGGTCCGACTCCCGTTGGCGCGGTCGTTGCCCATCGCCGCGATCACCGCCGTCCCTCCCTGGACCAGCCGCTCGTACAACTCGCGCTCCGCGGGATCCGGAGGCTCCACGCCGCCCAGGCTCAGATTGAGCACGGCCACTCCCTCCAGGACGAGTTCCGCCAGCGCGCGGCGATACATCACGGGATCGAGCGGGTAGAGGAACTTATTGACGCTCCTCGTATACAGCGCATCATCGCGATAGACCTTCCACACGGTGAGATCACACCGGCACACACCACAGGCGCCCTGATGATGCTCGCGCCGCGCGCCGAGCACGCCGGAGACGTGTGTCCCATGCCCGAGGATGTCGTGCGGGGCCGTGTTGCCGGCGTCGTGATGATCGTACACGTAGTGCCCAACGCAACCGGCAAGGCCCGGATGATCCTGCTGGGCACCCGTGTCGATGACGCCCACGCGAACGCCGTCCGCGTCCTTGAAGCCCGCGCGCTTGGTCGCGTCCGGAAGCCGGATGCGTTGGAGGTTCCATATGTCGGCCAATGGCGGCGGCATGGACCGGCCCGGGCTCGGCTCGGGGGCGGCGACGAGATAGCGCGCCGGCACGCGCTCCACCCACTCCACGTGCGGATCGCCGGCGAGGGCCTTGCGAACCGCGGCGAGGTCCGCGGAGGCGTGCAGCTCGACGATCAGGGATCCCGCGCCGTGCTGCTCGCCTCGGCGCTCGGCGCCCATGGACGCGAGGGCGGTCAGGGCGCGGCGTGCGGTTGGCGGCGTGCGCGTCCGGCTTCCGGGCGCCAGGGGACTCACCCGCAGCAGTAACGCGTGCGCTTCGTGCCAATGCAGCGCCGCGGCGCCGGCAGGCAGATCGGTCGGGTCGTGTTCCTGCGTGGCCGCGGCTGACAAACCGGCCGCGGACGGCCGCATCCGCGCGATCAGCATCCCGTCGTGATGGCCTTCGAAGCCGGGGGAGCGCGGCAGTATGCCCAGCACACCGTCCTCCATTGACGTGGACTCGCGCGACCGACGTCCCACGCACGACCGCCGGTCACGCAGCGGGGGAACGACAGGGGCGAATAGTGACCCGCGCGCACCACCAGCCGCAAGAGACGCCCCTAGCCCCAAGCGCGGACGGAGGACATGTTACCGCCCCTCAACCGCCGGCGGGGCCGGAACCCAGGAGGATCATGCCCCCAATCGACGTCGCGGGACTCGGTGCGGTTCGTCCCCAGCGAGCGAACGCGCTGATCATCGTTCCACCGTTCGCCAACATCGCGTGGCCCAACCTCGCCGCGCATCTTCTCCAGGCGAGCGCGCGGGCCGCAGGATTCGAAGTGCGCGTCCTGTACGCGAACCTCCTCTGGGCGCGGCTCATCGGTCCGGGCAAGTACGTCGGGATCTCGGTGGCGCCATCCGATCTGGTGATCGGCGAGCGCGTGTTCTCGCGGGCCGCGTACGATCTTCCCGCATTCGGGACCGGCCGCCCGTACCTCCGCCGGACCGGCGGCCGAGATCCCGGTGTCGGCGACGCCATCTCCGGGATGCCGCAGCCAAGCACGTACGATCCCAACCCCGCCGAAATGGTGGAGATCGAGGTGCTGACCGCCGAGTGGGCGGACGCGGTCGCCCGTTTCGTTGTCGGCGGCACCTATGGCGTCGTGGGCGCCACGACCACGTTCCACCAGACGTCGGCCAGCGTGGCGTTGCTCCGTCGCGTGAAGGCGCTCCGACCCGAGACCGTGACCATCATCGGCGGCGCCAACTGCGACGGGGAAATGGCCGAGGGCATCGTGTCACTCGGCACGACCATCGACTATGTGTTCTCCGGCGAGGCCGAACACGTCTTCCCGGCGTTCCTCGCGCAGCTGCGCCGAGGTGAGCGGCCGGAGGGAACGATCGTCCAGGGACGGCCCATCCAGGATCTCGACGCCATCCCGACGCCCGATTTCGCCGAGTACTTCGAGCAGCGTGACCGCTGTGAGCTGGACCCCGCCGTGCTCGCGCGCACGATGCCCAACGCCCGTACGGAGCGGGGCACGTGGATCTCGTACGAGACGAGCCGCGGATGCTGGTGGGGAGAGAAACACCACTGCACGTTCTGCGGCCTGAATGGGGAAGGTATGCAGTTCCGCGCCAAGTCGCCGAGTCGAGTGATCGAGGAGCTGCGCATCCTGCACGAGCGCCACGGCGTGCGCAGTGTCTGGATGGTGGACAACATCATGCCGCACCGGTACTACCGCGACCTGCTACCCCGCTTGGCGCGCGAGATCCCGGGGTTGAGCATCTTCTACGAGCAGAAGGCGAACCTCACCCTGGAGCGGGTCGTGGCGCTCGGCCGCGCTGGTGTGCAGTGGATCCAGCCAGGTATCGAGAGCCTTTCGTCCGATTTGTTGCGGCTGATCGACAAGGGAGTGCTCGCACGCCAAAACCTGGCGCTGTTGCGCTACGCGCGCGCGGCTGGCGTCCACGTCTTCTGGAACCTGCTCTGGGGATTTCCGCGGGATACCGCGAGCATCTACCAGGAGACCCTCTCGTTGCTGCCGTTGCTCCACCATCTGCAACCACCCGTCGGCAACTTCCCGCTGCGACTCGACCGGTTCAGCCCCTATCACGTTCGGCCCGCGTCGTACGGGATCGCCGGGCTCCGTCCGGCGCCCGCGTACGCCCTGGCGTTTCCGCCTCGCGCGGACCTCGCCAAGCTGGCCTACCACTTCGTGGGGACCTACGACTCCGGCGCGTATCGTCGGCTCGATCTCATTCGCGAGATCGGCGACGCGCTCGTCGCATGGCAGCAGCGGTGGACCGGAGGCACCGACGATCCGCCCATGCTACACGTCGAGCGCGTTGGCGGCGGCTACTACGGGCTCGTGGACACGCGGGGGCTCCCGGACACGGAGGAGAGTCTGGCGCTCGACTCCACGGAGGCCGCGGCAGTGCTGGTGGGCCGACCCTGGGATGGCTCCGACCTCTCTCACTGGGCGGTCGTGCGGAAGCTCGGTGTCCGGCTCGATGACTGGTACGTGCCGCTCGCGGTGGCCGAGCCGGCGCTGCTCGGGGCGTTCGAGGCCGAGCACGGCGTGACTCGTCGCCCGGCCATCACGACGGATTCCTCGCCCGGCATGCTCGCTGGACGCCGTCTCCGCGCGGAGCCTCTGTCGTGACCGCCACGCGGCTGCCCCCAACCGCGTACCAGCTCAAAGACGGCGAGACGTGCGTCCCGTACACCCACGGGCAAACGCTCGCGGCCTTCACCTTCAAGACCATTCTCACCGGCGTTCTGCTCGGCATGGTGTTCGGCGCCGCGAACACCTACCTCGGCCTCACGCACACCATCCTCGAAAGCAACATCTCCCAGACCGTCGGGTCGGCATCGTCGTCGATCGCCTCCGGCGTGCTGTTCACGATCCCCGCCCTCTTCATCTGGGGGATGAGTCCCGCGTGGGCGCAGATCACCCTGCTCGGCATGGCCGGCGGCCTGATCGGCGTGCTGTTCATGATCCCGCTCCGCTCGTACCTCATCAAAGGCGAGCACGGCACGCTGCCCTACCCCGAGGGCATGGCCTCGGCCGAGGTGCTCGTGGCGGCGGAGGGCGGGGGCAAACAGGCGGCTGGTGTCTTCTGGGGCTTGGGCGTCGGCATGGCCATCAAGTTGATCACTGATGGACTGAAGGTCGTGCGCGGGGCGTTCGAGCTGGGGCTCGGCTACAAGGCCAAGCTCTCGATCGCCGTCTCCCCCCGCTCATCGGCGTGGGCTACATCCTCGGCCTTCGCATCGCCACCGTGATGGCCGTCGGCGGCGCGCTGTCGGCGTTGGTCATCATCCCCGCCATCAACCTCTGGTGATCGGGGCACGCGGCACCGGTCTTCCCAGAGACCGTCAAGCTGATCCGCGACATGTCCGCCGCCGAGATCTGGAGCCGCTACGTCCGCTACATCGGCGCGGGCGCGGTGGCCACGGGCGGC
>CAYWNR010000019.1:0-1959 GCA_964459705.1 uncultured Gemmatimonadaceae bacterium
TCCACGCCCTGGTGGCGATGGACATGCCGGGGCCCGGCACGGTGTTCCTGAGCCAAAACTGGAAATTCACGGCCCCGGTCTACATCGACGACACCATCACCGCCCAAGCCGAGGTTCTCTCCGTTCACCCGACCAAGCCGGTCACGCAGCTGCGCATTACCGTCACGCGCCAGGACGGCGAGATGGTGCTCGAAGGCGAGGCCTGGTGTTACACGTTCACCCCCGCTCTCGAAGGCTGAGCCGACCATGACGCGACTCTCTCGACGCGATTTCCTCGCCAACTCCGCATCGTGCGCGACGCACCTCGCGCTCGTTGCCGCTGTCACCCCACCGCTGCTCCGCCGCCGCTGGACCCAGGGAAGTGTCGGCCGCGTCGTGGCAAGCGAGCCATTCGCCGACCTCGTGCAGCTGTCGGACGGCATCTGGGCGGTCATCTCCAAGCCGCTGTCAGGCGACCGCACCACGCTGGCCAACGGAGGTCTCATAGCCGGGACCGACGGCGTGCTGGCCATCGAGGGCTTCTACCAACCGGAGGGCGCCGCGTGGCTGGCGGGGAAGGCGCGCGAGCTGACCGGCCGGTGGCCCACCCACGTCGCAATCACGCACTACCACGCCGACCACGCCAACGGTGTCGCTGGCTACCTCGGCATCGAGCATCCGGTCGTTCGCGCGACACAGACGACGCGCGATCAGGTGCTCAAGCGCAACACGCCCGCCGACGACGCCCGCACCGCCGCGCTCAACTCGGCCGTGCTCCTCTCCGGAACGGAGAACACGAGGCTCGACCTCGGCGGCCGAGTCGTGCGCATCGTGCCCCGCAGCGGGCACACCGACAGCGACGTGTCGCTCGAGCTGGACGACCCGAGCCTCGTGTTCTGCGGGGACCTGTTCTGGAACGCCATGTTCCCTAACTACGTGGACGCGTTGCCGATCGACCTTTCGGCGTCCGCGCGCGCCCTACGACGGACCCGAGACACGATCTACGTCCCCGGGCACGGCGCGGTCGGCCAGGTGGACGCCTACGATCGCTACGTCGCGATGATCGACGAGGTCGAGCGGGCGGCGCGCCGCGCGCACGAGCACGGCACGCCCGCCGCCGACGCGGCGGCAGCCTTCTCCCTACCGGACTCGCTGGGCGAGTGGACACTCTTCAACAAGGTGTTCTTCGAGCGAGCGTTCACGGCGTGGTATCGGGAGCTGGATCGGCAGTAGCGCAAACGCCTTGAAGCCTAGACGCCTAGACGCGCAGACGCCTAGGCGGGCGTAGGTCCTAGGCGTCTGTGCGTCTGTGCGTCTGGTGGTCTACTCGTAGCGTAGCGCTTCGATCGGATCCATCTGCGCCGCCTGTCGCGCGGGCCACACCCCAAAGAACAGCCCGACGAGCACGCTGAAGCCGACGGCAAGGAGCACGGCCTCGATCGTGATGATCACGCGCCAGCCGTTCAGCTTCGAGAAGAACACCGCCGCCCCCCAACCGAAGACCAGGCCCACCACACCGCCGAGCAGGCAGAGCGTCAGGGCCTCGACGAGAAACTGGAGCAGCACGTTTCCGCGCGTGGCACCGAGCGCCTTGCGGATGCCAATCTCGCGGGTCCGCTGCGTGACCGACACGAGCATGATGTTCATGATGCCGATGCCGCCCACGAGCAAGCTCACCGCCGCGATGCCGGCGAGCAGGTAGGTGAGCGTCTTGCTCGCTTCCGCCTGCGCCGAAAGGAACTGCGACCGGTCCTGAAGCCGAAAATCATCCGGCTGTTCCGGACGGAGCCGGTGCTCGCTCCGCAGTATGGTCTCGATCTCGAGAATGGACGCGTTCATCTTCTTCGGGTCGCGCACCTGGACGGTGATGTCGCTCAGCCGATCCGTGCCAAAGATCCGGTACTGGCCCGTGCGGAACGGGACGTAGATGCTCTCGTCCGGATCGTCCCGTCCGCCGGTCCCCTTCCGCGCCAGGATCCC
>CAYWNR010000019.1:2059-17417 GCA_964459705.1 uncultured Gemmatimonadaceae bacterium
AGATGCTCTCGTCCGGATCGTCCCGTCCGCCGGTCCCCTTCCGCGCCAGGATCCCTACGACCTCGAACGCGATCCCGCGGATCGCGATCTCCGAGCCGAGCAGGGCGTCAGCGGTCGTTTTCAGCTCGTCCGGCACGTCGGAACCGATGACCGCCAACCGTCGGCGCGCGTGATCGTCGCCCTCGGTGAACGTGCGCCCCTGCGCGAGCGCCAGCCGACGGGCCTGGGCGAACACGGCGGTGGTGGCGATGACGTCGATGTAGACGTTCTGGTCGTCGAACACGACCTGCTGACGGCGGTTGATCGATGGGACGACAGCCTTGAGAGTAGTACCGTCCCGCATGAGGGCCAACGCATCGTCGCTGGTCACGCTCACCCGGTTCGCGCTCGCCACCCCGTGCCAGTACGACTGGCCCGCCGAAACGGACAGGAGATCGGTACCGAGCGCATTGAGCTGGGCCTCGACCGCCGCCTGCGCGCCTGAACCTAGGGCAATCATCGTGATCACCGCCCCGACCCCGATCACGATCCCGAGCGTCGTGAGAAACGACCGCAGCTTGGACGCGCGAATCGCCGAGAAGGCGACCCAGAGAATCTCGAGATAGGTCATCGTCGCGGCTGCTGGGTCGACAGGGGGCCGCCGACCCGCTCGAGAATATGCTCCTCGCGCCGCTGCATTTCGGTGATCAGTCCGGCGGTCGGCAGAATAACGACGGAATCGGACTCACGGAGCCCGCTCACCACGGCGGTGTAGTCGAAGTCGGTGAGCCCCGTTTGGATCGGCACGGCGCGGGGTACGCCGTTACGGAGGACGAACACCACATACGAGCCGCCGAACAACGATTGGTCCGGCCCCTTGCCGCGGGTTCCGCGGAACGCGCCCCCCGCCCCGCCGTCGCCGTCCCCGGTGTCCGCAAGGCGCCCTCTCTGGCTGGACACCGAGTCCCCACCCCCAGCCTCCGCCAACTGCGCGTCCACGGTTCGCATGTCGAGGCCCAGCGCCGTTGCGGCCGTGCCCACTTCATTCCGCGTCCGGAGCGCGGCGTTGGGCACGGCGAGCGCGTCGCGTACCTCGCCGATGTGAATCTCCACGTCGGCGTTCATCCCCGGACGCAGCAGACCCTGCTCGTTCGCGATGCGGACGAGGACCGGAAACATGGTGACGTTCTGCTGCACGACCGCTTCCGCGCCGATGCGGAGCACGGCCCCCCGGAACGGGCGGTTGGGGAAGGCATCCACCGTGATGGTGACCGGGATGCCTTCCTTGATCAACCCGATGTCGGTCTCGTCCACCAGCGAACGGACCTGCACCGTGTCGAGGCTCGCCATGCGCATGAGTACGGCCCCGCCACTCACGTCGCGGCTGGCCGACGCGATGACCGTACCAACCTCCACGTTGCGGCCGAGGATCACCCCGGAGGACGGCGCGCGCACCTCCGTGTCTTCGAAGGCGATCTTGGCGTCCTCGAGCGCCCGCCGGGCGCTGATCAACTGCGCGTACGCGCTCGCCCGCGCGAGCTTGGCGCTCTCGTACTCCAGTTCGGTGATCGACTGCGTCTGGTACAGCGTTTCCGACCGCCGCAGTTGTGCCTCCGAATTGTCCAGCTCGGCACGGGCGACCACCGAGTCCGCCTCCGCCTGGACCACCGCATTGAGCGGAATCCGCGGGTCCACCCGCACGAGCAGCTGGCCCTTGGTGACGGCTTCCCCTTCTTCCGCCGCCACTTCGACGATCTCGCCCGAGGCCTTGGACTTGACCTCGACGGTCTTCACGGGCTCGACGGCACCGGCCGCGGTGGCCGACACCACGATATCTCGACGCGTCACCTTGGCGACGGTGTAGCCCTGTTCGACCGTCTCGGTGGCACAGGAGAGCCCCGCGAGCACGATCAGGGTCCAGAAGCCAAGTGAGCGGAATGAACGGGGAGGGATTCGAGGGTGCATCGCGATCCGGTCCCATGGTTTGGTATTTGACGGTGGGCCCGCAATGGGCCACAGACCGGGGAAATCGAGCAGAGAGGCGCAAGGCATCCCTACCACGTGTACGCAGTGCGCGACGACGACGTTGAGTATTTCGCCACGCATCGCACCGAGTCTGCGAGTGAACGGGGATGCGGGACCCACGTAATGCTCCAAGCACTACCCAAAGACTGGTAGTGCAATAGACTTGACTAAACAGTAAAAAACAGTAATTAACAAGAACACCATGACCCGGAGGGGCCTGTGGAGAACGCCACTGGGCTGCCCGATGCCCCTCGCGCGCCGACCGGCTACCAGGACTTCCTGGTGCGCCTCCTGAGCGACCGCGAGCGGTTGTTTCTCGATGTCGTGGAAGGAACCGACCTCGCCCGCACCCTGCGGTTTGTGCTTTCGACCATCGTCGTCGGCGCGGCGCTCTATGGGCTGAGTGCCGGCGCGTATTCGAGCGTCTCGCAAGCGGCGTCCGCCGCGGTGAAACTGCCGCTCCTCATTCTCGCGACGTTCCTCATCTGCTTCCCCGCGTTTTTCGTGGTCCAGATTCTCGTCGGCTCGCGGCTGCCCCTACGCCAGGCACTCGTGCTCGCCCTGGTCGCACCGGCGCTCACCGCCGTGCTCCTTGCCGCGTTCATCCCGATCACCGTCTTCTTCCTCATCACCGGCGCGAACTACTACTTCCTCGAATTGCTGCACGTCGGCCTCGTGCTGATCGCGGGCCTCACTGGCATGTACGCGCTGCACGAGGGACTGAGCATCGTCTGCGAGAAGGGCGGCGTCTACCCGCGGAAGGCGTTGACGATCATGCGGGTGTGGGCGCTCCTCTTCGCATTCGTGGGAATCCAGATGGCGTGGAATCTGCGACCCTTCCTCGGCGACCGGGGCGAGCCGTTCAAGACCTTCCGGCACTACGAGGGGAACTTCTACGCCGCCATCATCTACTCGCTCGACAAGCTCGTGAAGGGAGATGGCCGGCCCGCGCCCAGCGCCCCGCATCGCCGCACCGACGTCAACGAGCTGCTTCAGCTCGAGCCCGACACGGCTCCCAAGCCGGCCGAGCCCAAGTGATGACCGAGCAGCGCAAGCGCAAGCCGGGCGGAGAGAACGAGATCCTCACGATCGAGGAGGTCGCCGCCTACCTGCGCCTCAAACCGCAGACCATCTACAAGTGGGCCCAGGAAGAGCGCATCCCGGCTGCCAAGATCGGCAGGGAGTGGCGGTTCCGGCGAAGCGTGATCGACCGCTGGCTCGACGACCAGATGTTCGGGAACGGCTCCGAGTTCTCGCACCTTCGCGGATAGGGCCGACGGGCCGGACCGCCCATCACGAGGCAGGTCCACCCGCTTCATGCGGGAGAGCCGAGCCGCGGGTTCACGCCGCGGATTCGGCGGCCTGAAGCCGCCGCTCGGCTCTGCCGATGAATCGGCCGTTGAGTCCCGTCTCACGCGGGAGGGCCGAGCCGCTGGTCTTTCAATTCGCCGCGCTCACCATACGTTCCGCTCGATGACTCGTGACGACCTCCACCCCACGGGCGCTCCTGCCGGCGCGTTCGAGCAGATCTTCGCCGTACAAGCCTCTGACATCGACGCGCTGGGCCACGTCAACAACGTCGTGTACCTCAAGTGGGTGCAGGACGTGGCGGTCGCGCACTGGCGCTCGGCGGCGACGCCGGCACAACAAGACCAGCTCCGTTGGGTGGTCATTCGGCATGAGATCGACTACAAGCAGGCGGCGCTACTGGGAGACGAAATCGTCGCGCGGACATGGGTGGGGACGGCCAGCCGGCTCAAGTTCGAGCGACACACCGAGCTGCGACGCGCGGCCGATGGCCGTGTTCTGGCCCGCGCGCGGACCCTCTGGTGCCCCGTCAGCACGCGAACGGGTAAGCCGACGCAAGTCGATGACGACGTTCGCGCGCGGTTTTCCGTGACTCCCAGCCCGGGGTGAATTTGTCCACTCGGCGGTCCCGGCGGACTGGCGGACCCGATGGAAGGACGGACCGGGCAAACCCGCATGAGCCCGCGACTCTTTACAGGCAGAAGCCGAGCCGTGAGTTCACTCGCGGACCGGCCCGCGAGCCCACGCCCGTTAGAGCGGGTAGACGCCGAGCCGCGCGCTCCATCGCGGACACATCGCGATGCTCACGATGGAAGTCCGTACCCCCGACATCATCTCACACCAGGGGAAGGCCATGATGCCCGATATGATCCCCCGCCATCGCATGGCTGCGCTCACCGCGCTCCGCGTTGCCGCCGGATTCGCGTTCGTCTCGCACGGTGCACAGAAGCTCCTGGGCTGGTTCGGGGGATTCGGCCCCGACGGGGGAACTGCCGACCTGCTGTCTCGCTTTGGCGCTGCCGGCGCGATCGAGCTCGTGGCGGGGCTCTGCATTGTCCTGGGCATCGCGACGCGGCCGCTGGCGTTCGTCGCGTCCGGTGAGATGGCGGTCGCGTATTTCTGGATGCACTGGGGCCGCACCAGCGAGATGTGGTGGTGGCACAACCGCGGCGAGCTACCGCTCCTCTACGCCTTTGTGTGGCTCCTGTTCTCGGCGTGGGGCGCCGGGCCCTTCAGCATCGATGGCTGGCTCGAGAAGCGACGGGCGAAGAGACCGACGGTCGCGCCGTAGCTGCAATGGTGCGATCGACGCATCGGCTCCGACAGCGAACGCCCGTTTACGGGCGGATGCCGAGCAGTGAGTTCACTCGCTGATTCCCGCGGCGGTGTTCCGCCCAACCGCGCCCGCCGGATGCTGCGAGACTGTGCGCTGGCGAGATACGTGACGCGGAAGGACATTCCCTAACGTGACCGTCGCCCTCCGAGGAACACACATGCGCCAGACGACCATTCCCGTCCGTTTCCTTCCCGTTTTCGTCGCGCTGACCGCCAGCCTGCTGGCCGTCCCCGCCCGTACCACCCACGCACAGAGCGCACAGCTCACCTCACCCGAGCAGTTCTTTGGATTCCAGCTCGGCGCCGACCGGCAGATTGCCCGCTGGGACAAGATCGTCGAGTACTACCAGCTGCTCGAACGGCAGAGCCCGCGCCTCAAGGTCGTGAACCTCGGGCCCTCGACCCAGGACAATCCGTTCCTGCTCGTGTTCATCTCGTCCCCGGCCAACCTGGCGCGGCTCGAGGAGCTGCGGCAGATCAACGCCAAGATCAGCGACCCGCGGGGTGTCTCGGAAGCGGAGATCGAACGTCTCGTGGCCGACGGCAAGGCCGTCGTGATCCAGTCCATGAGCCTCCACGCCACGGAGATTGGCGGCACGCAGATGGCGCCCGAGCTGGCGTGGGACCTCGTGAGCCGGAACGACGCGGAGACGCAGCGCATCCTCGACAACGTGATCTTTCTCGAGATCCCGTGCTTCAATCCCGACGGCCAGATCATGGTGACCGACTGGTACAAGAAGACGCTCGGCACCGAATACGAGGGCGTGAACTACCCGTCGCTCTATCACCTGTACGTCGGGCACGACAACAACCGCGACGCATTCCAGACCAACATGGTCGAGAGCCAATACATGGCGAAGATCATGTTCCGCGAATGGATCCCGCAGGCCTACGTGGATCACCACCACATGGGGAGCTACGGCGCCCGTATCTACGTGCCGCCCTATGCGGAACCGATTCGCCCCGCGGCTGACCCGCTCGTGTGGCGGGAGATGAGCTGGTACGGCGCGCACATCGCGTACAAGGAGGAGGAAGAAGGGCTCTCGGGCGTCATCAACGCCGCCATCTATTCCGGCTGGGGCCACTTCGGCTTCCACTGGATCACGCCGTTCCACAACATCGCCGGGATGCTCACCGAGTCCGCCAGCGCGCGACTCGCCACGCCCATCTTCATTCATCCGGACCAGCTCCGCGGCGGCGCGCGCGGACTGCCCGAGTACGAGGCGCAAACCACGTTCCCCGACCCATGGCCGGGTGGATGGTGGCACCTGCGGGACATCGTCGAGCGGCAGAAGGTGTCGGCGTGGGCGGTGCTCGATATTGCGGCGCGCAATCGGGAGACCGTCCTTCGGAACGCGTACCTCAAGGCCAAGCGTCAGACCGAGCGCGGCGCGGCAGGATCGCCCTCGGCCTTCGTGATCCCCGCGTCGCAGCACGACGTGCTCACGGCCGTCACGCTCGTCAACAAGCTGATGGTTCAGGGCATCGAGGTGCGGCAAGCCAAGCGCGAGTTCGTGCAGAACGGCGTCGTGTACGGAGCCGGCAGCTACGTCGTGTCCATGGCGCAGCCCAAGATGGGCGTCATCCGCTGGCTGCTCGGTCGCACGTTCTATCCGGACAACTCGTACACGCGGACCGGCGACAGCACACCCATCCGCCCGTACGACATGTCCGGGGACGTGATGGCCGAGTTCATGGGCGTCCGCGTAGATCCAGTGGACGGGAACGTCGGCGCGGAGCTGGCGACGGTGACCGCCCCCATCACACCGGCGGGAACGGTTCGCAAGGGGGACGCCGGGTACATCCTCGATGGTCGGCTCAACGCGAGCTTTCAGGCCGTGAACCTCCTGCTCGATCGGGGCATCGCCGTCCGCCGGGCGGATACGACCGTGGAAGGTGGGATACGCGCCGGTGATTTCTTCGTTCCCGCCGGCCCCGAGTCGGCTCTGGTCAACATTGCCCGTCAAACGGGCGTGGACTTCGCGCCCTTCAGCGGCCACGCGGATCGCCCCATGCACGCGGTCAAGCGGCTCCGCGTCGGCATGTACCAGCGCTACTACGGCGGCAACATCGACGAAGGATGGACCCGTTGGACGCTGGAGCAGTTCGGCTTCCCGTACACCACGCTGGTGGATGCCGACATCAAGGCCGGCCGTCTGGCGTCCAAGTACGACGTGATCATTCTCCCGGCGGACGCGCCGAGTCGGATCACCGGAATTCGCGGCGGCAGCGGTGGGGGACGCTTTGGTGGACGGCCGGAGGATTACCCGCCGGAGTACCGCAGCGGCATCGGCCGGGACGGCGTGGCGGCGCTCAAGGCGTTCGTGGATGAGGGCGGCACGCTCCTCACCTTCGGTGAAGCAGGCACTCTTCCCATCGACGAGTTCGAGCTACCGATCCGGAACGTCGTGGCGAATCTCCCGCCGAAGGAGTTCTGGTGTCCGGGCTCGACGCTCAAGGTCACGTTCGACAACACCAATCCGTTGGCCTACGGCATGCCGGAAGAAGGGTTGGCGGTGTTCCTCGCGGGGAGCCAGGCCTACGAGATCGCGCCGACCGACCGCAACGAGCGCGTCCAGACCCTGGTCACGTTCAAGGACCGCGATCTGCTCCAAAGCGGCTGGCTCCTCGGCGAGCAGGTCATCGCCAAGAAGGCCACGATGGCGTCGGTCGAGATGGGCAAGGGCCGTGTGGTACTCATCGGGTTCCGCGCGCAGCACCGGGCCCAGACGCACGGGACGTTCAAGCTCGTGTTCAACGCACTTTTGGGTAGATAGCCATGGGCAAGTTCTTCGACGCCATCAAGCATACCGTGCAGACCGCCGCCCAAGGCGGCGGCCCCGTCCGGCACACACTCCAGGGACACGCCATCGTGTGTCCCGTGTGCGGCTGCGATCGGTTCGTGGCGGGCCGCGCGCAGCTCAACACCGCGGGGCTGACGTTCTTCAATCTCGATTGGGCCAACCGCTCGGCCGCCACGCTCGCGTGCGGGGAGTGTGGACGGCTCGAGTGGTATCTTCAGGCCCCGGAGCCGGCGGAGTGAGTTCGTTCAGCATCAGTGACACGAAGCGCAACTCCGCTCCGCATGCGCGAGTGAGCTCGCGGCTCGGCTTCGGCCTGTGCAACGGGCATGCCCAGCTTCTGCTTCCAGCAGACGATGCGGAGCCGCGGCTTCCAGCCGCGCACGAATACCTTTGCTCCAGCCCCCCCACGTTGGAGCCGACTGGTAGCGCTGACACGGGCACGCAGGAGGACCCATGATGACCATCGAATGGCTACGCCGCATTTTTCGACGCGATCTCGCTTCACTTGCCGCCCAACTCGACGCGTACCCCGACGAGCAGTCCGCGTGGAAGGCGGTTCCCGGCATCGCGAACACCGGTGGCACGCTCGCCATGCACCTGGTCGGCAACATGCGGCACTTCATCGGCGCGCAACTCGGCGGCTCCGGGTACGTGCGCGACCGCGATGCCGAGTTCGGCGCCCGTGACGTCCCACGCGCCGAGCTGAAGAAGACCATCACCGCGGCGCAGGGGGAGGTCGATAGCGCCCTGGCCAAGCTGGACCCCGCGACGCTCGACCGCGCCTATCCGCTCGCCGGCGCCGGCGCAACACTCAGCACCGGGCAGTTTCTCGTCCATCTCGCCACGCACTTCGGCTATCACCTGGGACAGCTGGATTATCATCGACGGGTAGTGACAGGCGGGACGAGTGTAGCAGGAATGCTGTCGCCAAAAACACTGGCCGACCCCGCCGCCTGACGCACGAGGGCAGAGACGGCAGCCAGATCTACTCTCTGCCCCTCTGCCCCTCTTCTCTATCGATCTCGCGTCGCTCGCTCGATTTCCCGCACCAGCAAGTCCGCCAAGTCGTCGATGTCGGGCCGGATCCGTTCGATCCGCTGGAGAATCCGTTCGCGAAGCCGATCGCTGATCCCATCCAGCCGGCTGATCCACCGATCGAGTCCCCACGACGACCCGCACCGCTCCTTGGGCGCGGTCCCCTCGAGGAAGACTTCCTGCTCGCCCCAGCACCCGTAGCCCGCAAGCCGGCCCGAGTGGACATCCACCTTGGCGAACTCCACGCCGTCTGGCACGGCGAAACCGGCGCCGCCGTCCGGCACCGCCGCTCGGAGGAACTGGGCGACGATAGGAAGGGCGGCGCGTGCGCCGCTCATCCGCGTGCTGTGTCCGTCATCGAACCCGACCCACACTCCCACCACCAGGGAGGGCGAGTACGCGATGAACCACGCGTCGCGCCAGTCGCTCGACGTGCCTGACTTTCCCGCGACGGGACCGTAGACGCCCTGCGAGCGCAGTCCCCTCCCGGTCCCCCGCTCCACGGCCCCTTGCAGCGCCGAGGTTACGAGATAGGTCTCCGCCGGATCGAACACTCGCTCGCCCCGGGGCTGGCCGGCGGCACGGTACGCGCCGCGTTCGTCGGTGACACCGAGAATCGCCCGCGTGTCCGCGCGCCATCCACCGGCGGCAAGCACCCCGTACGCGCGGGTCAGCTCGAGCGGCGTCACCTCTGATGCCCCCAGCGCAATGCTCGGTACCGGATGGAGCGGGCTGGTGATGCCCAGCGCGCGGGCCGTGGTGACGATGCGCTTCGGACCGACCGCGATCCCGATGCGCGCGAACGGTACGTTGAGCGACTGCTCCAACGCCTCCCTGAGCGTCACCGGACCGCGGAACCCGCCGTCGTAGTTCACGGGGCGCCAGATGGTCGAACCCGATTTCACCGACAGTGGCTCGTCTTCCACCTCGGAGGCCAGCGTGAACGCCGGCTCGCCGTCGCGCTCCACACGCGACAGTGCCGTGAGCGCGACGATCGGCTTGAACGCGCTGCCCGGTTGCCGGAGCGCCTCCGTCGCCCGGTTGAATTGCGAGCCCCCGTAGTCGCGGCTCCCCACCATGGCCAGCACGTCTCCCGTTCGCGGGTCGAGCGCCACCAGCGCCGCCTGCAACGGCTCTTCGCCGCGCCGGCGGGCCCGCTGCCGCTCGGCGGCCGCGAGTCCGTCCCGCACCGCGCGCTCGGCGGCCCGCTGCAGCTCGGCGTCGAGCGTCGTGACGATGGCGCCGCCGCGGGCTGCCGGCGTGATCCCCAACTCGCTCTTTGTGTGCGCGACCGCGTAGTCACGGAAGTGTCGCGCGGGCACAGTCGCGTCGCGGTGTGGTCGCACACGCACCGAGGCCCGCATGGCGGCCTTCGCCGCCCGTTCCGTGATGCGCTCCTGCTCCAGCATCATCTGGAGCACCAGATCGCGGCGCGCGCGCGCGGCCTTGGGGTTCCGCACCGGGGAGTAGAGGTTCGGCCCGCGGATCATTCCGGCGAGCAGCGCAGACTCCGACAGGCTCAGATCTTCCACGTCCTTACCGAAGTAGTACCACGCCGCCTCACCAACCCCACGGATCGCGTCCGCTCCATTCTGCCCGAGGTAGATCTCGTTGAGGTAGGCCTCGAGGATGCGGTCTTTGTCGTACCGATCCTCGAGCGTGCGCGCCATCGCCGCTTCCCGGAGCTTCCGGAGCGGGGTGCGTGACGACGTCAGAAAGAGGTTCTTGGCGAGTTGTTGCGTGATGGTGCTCGCCCCCTGGGTTACCCGCCCCGCGCGAAGGTTCGCCACCATGGCTCCCCCGATTCGGAACAGGTCGAGTCCGTGGTGGCTGTAGAACCGCTGGTCCTCGATTGCGAGCACGGCGCCGATCAGACGGTCGGGAACCGCGGACAACACCACCGGCCGCCGCGACTCCCGGAGAGCCGGATCTACCGAACCGAGGGGCTCGGGCTGGAGGGCGACCGCATCGAGCCGGCGTCCGCCTTGGTCTTCGATCCGTCGGACTTCCCCGTCCCAATCCAGCTCGACCGTGACGACGCGCCCTGCATCCTTGGCGTCGAGCCAGCGCATCGCACGCCGGCCGATGATCCACCTGCGGTCGCTGATCCGATATTCGCCGACGTTCACCGAAGACCCACGAACCCGCCGGTAGCCGGCGCGGTCCAGCGTGCGAGCCACGCGGTTGGCACCGGGCGTGGTCCCGGGCGCGAGGACCAGGGGGCGGGCGTAGAGTTGCGTGGGAACGCGAGCCCCGGTGGGATCCAGGCGGGCCCGGACGGCGGCTTCGACCGTGACGGCGGCGCAGCCCGCCACCATCGTCAAGCCGACCGCCACCAGGATACGGCGCGGCCGCAGGTGCCGCCGGAGCCCCGCGGGAAGCCCGAAAATGCGCCGTGTCTGGGTCATGTCCGCCGTCCGATCCGGTGTGCCTTTCAAGACCAGACGCGCCACGGCCGCAAATGGTTTCGGTTCCGGCGCCATTGTGCGACGGACCGATGGCCCGCAGTTTCGGTACCGGTGCCCAGTTCCGGCCCACTGACGCCGGGCCGCCAACCTCGGCGGGACCCACGTCCAGCCACCACGTGGAGCCACATGGAGAGGAAGCAACCACTGACCTCAGCGCGAGTGCAAGAGCATCGCGACGCCGCTCACCGAGCGGGGCTGCACTACGTGACCGACGGGCTTCCGGGAATCCGGCGCCGCCGCGTGGGGACGGGATGGAGCTACTTCACGCCGGACGGAACCCGCATCACCGATCGCGCCGAGCGCCGGCGCCTGAACGGGCTGGCCATCCCTCCGGCGTGGACCAATGTCTGGATCTGTCCCGACCCCCTGGGTCATCTCCAATCCACGGCGCGGGATGCGCGCGGGCGCAAGCAGTACCGCTACCATCCGCTTTACCGCGCGAACCGCGATCAATCGAAGTTCCGCCGCATCCTCGAGTTCTCCGAGATCCTGCCGCGCATCCGCGAGCATGTGGAGCGCGACCTCAGCACCCGCGGCCTGAGCCGCCGCAAGGTGCTCGCGACGGTGGCCCGGCTGTTGGACAAGACGCTGATCCGTGTGGGCAACGACGAGTACGCGCGGCAGAATCGGTCCTATGGCCTCACGACCATGCGTGAACGGCACGTCAAGGTGAAGGGCCACACGCTCCGATTCACCTTCCGTGGAAAGAGCGGCGTGCAGCACGAGGTCGCGGTCACCGACCGGCGTCTCGCGCGCATCATCCAGCAATGCCAGGATCTTCCCGGCCAGGAACTCTTCCAATACGTGGACGAAGACGGTCGCCGGCAGGCGGTGGATTCCGGCGACGTGAACGAGTACCTGCGCGAAATCGCTGGGCGGGACATCACCGCCAAGGACTTCCGCACCTGGGCGGGGACCATGCTGGCCGCACGCGAGCTGCGCGAGATGGGTCCGGCGCAAACCAAGCGTGAAGCGGAGCGCAACATCATTCGCGCGATCGACGCCGTGGCGGAACGGCTGGGGAACACGCGCGCCGTATCGCGCAAATACTACGTGCACCCCGCCGTGCTGGAGGCGTATCTGGTGGGGAGCACCGCGCCCCCGCCACCTCCACCACCGCGCAGGAAGCGACTCGAGCGCCCGACCGCCGCGCTACGACGCGACGAGGTATCGGTGCTCCAGTTCCTCCAGGACGCGACGATCGGCGCCACGGAAGAGGACTGAAGCGGACCCGAGGGACCCGGCGGTCCCGAGCCCTACGGATGTGAGCCGATTCATCCGGCAGAGTCGCACGGCGGCTTTGCGCCGCCGCGTATCCCTGGAGAGCCAACGTCGGGTCGCGGGTTCCGCGGGATAAACCCGCGGCTCGGCTCTCGCGCATGAAGCGGTGTTCGCGCCGATTCACTCGGCAGATGCCGCGCGGAGGCTTCACGCCGCCGATCACTCGCCGGCGCCCGTTGCGGCACAGCTTGTCGCTCCAGCAATTCCACGGCAGCTTACCTCGTTCCCGTTTCTCACCCAGGCCGGCTCGGTCCCCTATGATCCGCTTTGCACCACCGTGTTTCGCAATCGCGTTCGCCGTCACGGTGCTCGCGCCGCCGGCGAGCGCCCAGTCATCGGTCCCCGGCCCATCCTTCGACGATCTGCTGTCCGTCCGCAGCGTCGGAAGCTTCGCGGTTTCCCCCGACGGCCGCAGCATCGCCTACGAGGTCCGCGGCACCAACTGGAAGGAGAACCGCTACCAGGGCCAGATCTGGCTCGCGCGGACCGGGGCTCCCCCGTTCCAGCTGACCAGGTCCGACAAGGGAAGCAGCCGGCCGCGCTGGTCACCCGACGGTCAGTGGATTGCGTTTCTCTCCGACCGCGGACACGGCAACCAGATCCAGCTCATCCGCCCCGACGGCGGTGAGGCAACCGCGCTCACGAGCGGCAAGGAGGGCGTCAACGGCTTCGAGTGGGCCCCGGACGGGAAGCACATCGCGTTCCTCAAGACCGAGCCCGAGAGTGACACGCTCAAGAAGCGCAAGGAACTTTACGGCGAATTCACACCGGATGGCGAAGACTACCGCCAAACCCATCTCTGGCTCGTGGCCGTCCTTCCTGATTCGATTCCGGAGCCGAATCGGCTCACGGGAGGCGACTCGTTCACGGTCACCGGGTTCGCGTGGTCGCCGGACGGCACCCGCATTGTCGTCGAACACCAGCCCGATCCGCTGATCACCTCCGGCGGCAAGAGCGATCTCTCGTTGCTCGATGTCGCGAGCAACGCGCTCACGCCACTCGTCACCACTCCCGGCGGCGACGGCAATCCCGTGTGGTCGCCCGACGGCCGCTGGATCGTGTACTCGTCCGATGGCGGCGATACGACGTCCAATTACTACAAGAACGGGCACCTGCTGAAGATCCCCGCCGGCGGCGGCCCGACGATGGAGCTGGCGACCGATCTCGACGAGGAGCGGGGCAACGTCACCTGGGCAGCCACAGGACTGTATCTCGTCGCCTGGCAGAAGACCGAACGACGCGTGTTCCTCGTGGACCCGACAACCGGCCGAACCCGTCTTTTTGCGAGCACGCCACGGAACATCTGGGGCCTCGACTTCTCCGCCGACGGCAAGACCGCGGTCTTCACCGCGAGCACGCCGAGCACACTCACCGAGCTCTATCGCAGCGACGCCGGCCAGTGGCAGCCGATCACCGTCACCTCCATGACCAACCAGATTGCGTCATGGGACGTGGGCACGAGTGAGGTCGTTTCGTGGAGAAGCTCGGACGGCACTACCATCGAGGGCGTGCTGCATAAGCCCAAGGACTTCGACCCCACGCGCCGCCATCCGCTGCTCGTGGTCATTCACGGGGGGCCGACTGGGATCGACTATCCGACGCCGATCCAGAACTACGTGTATCCGATCACTGCGTGGCTCGCGAAGGGCGCGCTCGTGCTGCGCCCCAACTACCGGGGTTCGGCGGGATACGGTGAGGCCTTTCGGTCGCTCAACGTCCGCAACCTTGGCGTGGGCGACGAGTGGGACGTCCTCTCGGGTGTGGACGCGCTGATCAAACAGGGGATCGTGGACTCCACGCGCATGGGCGCGATGGGGTGGAGCCAGGGCGGGTACATCTCGGCGTTTCTCACCACGACGACCACGCGGTTCAAGGCCATCTCGGTGGGCGCCGGCATCTCCGACTGGATGACCTACTACGTGAACACGGACATTCATCCGTTCACGCGCCAGTATCTCGAGGCGACGCCATGGACGGATCCGGCCATCTACGCGAAGACCTCGCCGATCACATACATCACCCAGGCGAAGACTCCCACGCTGATCCAGCACGGCGAGTTCGACCGCCGCGTGCCGATCCCCAACGCCTACGAGCTGTACCAGGGGCTGCAAGACGTCGGCGTGCCGTCGCGCCTCATCGTCTACAAGGGGTTCGGCCACGGTATCACGAAGCCCAAGGAGCGGCTGGCGGCCATGTGGCACAACTGGCAATGGTTCGCGAAGTACGTGTGGGGAGAAGAGGTCGAGCTGCCGCTGAACGTGAAGGGTACCGCGGCGGCGGAGCCGGGCGGACGCTAAGGCAACGTTGTGATCCGTCCTCTGCCTGAGGTTCCCGTGCCGAGTCGCTCGTCCCGAGCGCGAGCGTTCCCTGCCCTCGTCGCTCTTGCCCTCACCGTCGGACCAGCCTTACCGGCGCTTGGCCAGGGCGTGGACGCCGCACCGCCTGGAACCCGGGTTCGCGTGATGGCCCGCGGCATCACCGCGCGTCCCCTCGTGGGCGTCGTGAACGAGTGGCGCCGCGACACGCTCGTGATTCGACCGCTCCAACGTCCCACCATGAGCATCCCTCGAACGGCGCTCACGCGCCTGGAGGTGAGTCAGGGACGTCACTCGCACTGGGTGCGCGGTGCCGCGATCGGTCTCGCCACCGGGCTCGCGGCATCCGGCCTCTTCCTGGCCGCGTTCTGCAGCGACCTCGACACGTCGTGCCATGCGGACACCGTGGGGAAGGTCGTGGCCCTCATCGGGCTCCCGCCCACGGTGATCGGCGTTGGCATCGGGCTTGCAATCCGGAGTGAGCGGTGGGAACGGATTCCGCTCCCCGGTTCCCAGGCAGCCGGTCTCGGTGACGGGCACCGTGTGGCGGCCGGGCTCCGCGTTTCCTTCTAACATTCTGACATTGCTCGGCATGGACGCTCGGCACCACAACGACCTAGGTTACGACCCCAGCCACGAGAGGATTCGCACATGACCGCAACACGCACTCGGCCACGGCGAACCACCCCGGACCCGCTGCAATCCCTCCCAGCCGTGGGCCCGAGCATCGCCGCGGACCTTCGCGGGCTGGGGGTCCGTTCGGTCGCCGACCTCGCGCGCCGCGACCCGGAGCGCCTGTACACGCGGT
>CAYWNR010000020.1:0-2666 GCA_964459705.1 uncultured Gemmatimonadaceae bacterium
GCGAACGCGTCGAAATCCCAGCGGTCGTCCGCCGCCTCGCTCACGAGGCGTTCCATGGCCTCGGCCACGCCGAGGATGAGTTGATGCTCCTCGCGCAGGCGGGAGGTAGCGGTTTCTTGCGTAGCGTTGGTCATGTGACTCTCCGAATCTCTTGGCATCTATTGAGAAGGCAGCGCCGCTCTCCCGTCATCGAAACATCGGGCACGCCCGTTTCGGCGTCCCATTGAGGCTTCAGGGCCAGGAGAGCGTGAGCTGCAGGTAGCCCCAAAACGTCGGGTCCGATCCGTTCGCGAACGCCGGGAGGAACCGCGTGACGAGATCGGCAGGGAGGAACAGACCGCCACCCGCCTCGAGCCCGGCGCTCTCGGCCATCGACCAGTTGCCGATGAGATCGAGCTCCGTGCCGAGCGTCTTCCGGTTTGCCCGCTCGCGCGCTAGGCGCAGGTGGTGCAGGTCCGCGCGCAGGCGCGTGGTCGTGGACATGCTGACCCTGGCGCGCAGCATGGCATCCATCAGTCCCGCCTGATTGAGCTGTCCCGGCAGGTCGAGGAAGTAGTCCATGTAGCCGTAGAACTTGTGGTTCGTGGCGTACAGCGTGTTGAACGCCTTGACGTCACCGCCGGTGGGGTCGTCATCCCCCGACAGGTAGTCGAGCTGGGCCGCCAGCGCGCCGCGCCCCACGTCCACTCCCGCCTTGCCACTCGCGAAGTAGGCGGAACGACTTGGACCGAATTGATAGGCGCCAGCCGCGTCGTACCGGAGCGTGCCGGCCGCGCCGTGGATCCGCAGATCGGCGGTGTACGACTCGCTTGTGACGGCGTCCTTGTCCGCGAGCAACGTGAATTCCGCGGTGGCGGCGCCAAGCTTGTGCGACGCGAACCCGCCGATCAACCACCCGTCGTTGCTCACGCCCTGGTTGACCTGCGGATTCAGACCAACCGCCTGAAGGGAATCGCGTTCCGCCACGTTCATCCAGAAGACGGTCCAGTCGAGGCCGCCGGCTCGGCCGTGCAGCCGCGCGCCGTCGAACGTGCGGCCCGTGTTGGTCCAGCCGACCGCACCCACGAGACGCTCGTCACCCAGGCTCAGCTCCTGCCGCCCTAACCGGCCCGCGATGTGCCCGGCCGACCCCAACTCGGCGTAGCCTTGATGGAGATCGAGCCGGTCGGCGCTCGCGTCGGTGAGCGTGTTGGATTCGGTACCCCAGGCGCGCGCGTCCTGGATCTGCGCGAACGCGGCAACCCAACTCGCGAGGGACACGCGCGCGCCAAGACGGATTCTCGAAAGGGTCGCCGCATCATCGCCGACGCCGACGCTGCGACCGTCCCACTCGCCGCGGAGCCGCACTTCGCCCGAGAACGTGACCTTGGGGAGCTCCTGCGCGCGGACCGGACTGCTCACAACGGCCAGCATGGCTCCCACGAAGAGCGGCGCGATACACGAGCCGGATACCCTACCCATCATTTGACCTCCACCTGGCGCCAATCGTCTGTTTATGATAACATGACCATGTTATCATGTTATAATCGGATGTAACCTTCCAGGCAAGGGCCAGGTTGGAGGGCCGGATACTCTCGCAAACCGCTGAATACGCATTGCGGGCTGTCGTGCATCTCGCCCGCCACCCCGCCGAGACTCCCATCCAGGCGATGGATCTGGCCGCGGCCACGGACGTGCCGGAGACCTACCTCCGCAAGGTGCTCCACGAGCTGGTGCGGGCGGGCGTGCTGCAATCCACCCGTGGCAAGCGGGGCGGGTTCCGATTGGCGGTGCCCCCGGAGCGGCTGACACTGCTCACCGTGGTTCGCCGCTTCGACCCGATCACGGACCGCCGTAGGTGCCTACTCGGGCGCCAGGAGTGTAGCGACGCGCGTCCCTGCCCCGCGCACCACCGCTGGAAGTCGACCGCCGAGAAGATCGCGACGTTCTTCGGTAAGACCACGGTGGCGGACGTGGCTCGGGACGGGAATAGATAGGGGCGGGACGGGCGGGATGGGCGGGACGGGGCGGGTCCTTCTGTAACCGCACGCGAACAGCATCGCATGGTGGGTGTCGACCCGAGATCGTTCGGGTGACACCCACCATGTGCGGATACGGGCTACATCGCCGGGGCGCCGGCCTCCTGATAGACGGCACCGGCCGCCAATGCGCCCGCCACGACCTCGACGAACGTGTAGCCGAGCGTGATGATCGCAAGGTTCGTTGGAACTCCACCCATGATCATCCATCCCACCGTCGGGAAGAAACAGGCACCCACCCACACCGCGATGCCTGCTTTCACGGCCGTTCCGGGCCCGGCCCCGAACCGCGGCCGGATGGCGGCGTAGACCCAGGAGATCAGCAGGCCGAGCACAAACGCCAGCACGATGTATTCGCCGATGGCCGCGCCTGCCGGCTCCGTCATCCCCATCCTCTCGTACACCACCGTCCAGTCGTCGGCGATGACGAACATGTTCATGATCATTTCGACGATGTTGATGATGAGTCCGGCGAGCAAGCCCCCGCCGATCATGCGCCCGGTGTTGATGGCTGCCATGCGATCCCCCCAGTTGGATGACGGAACCAACATGTGTCCCACCCGGCGGGTCCGCCAGCATGATCGGCGGCATGATCGGCGGCGTGATCGGCGGCATGACCGGCGGGGTGATCGGCGGGGTGATCGGCGG
>CAYWNR010000020.1:2766-17409 GCA_964459705.1 uncultured Gemmatimonadaceae bacterium
TGATCGGCGGGGTGATCGGCGGGGTGATCGGCGGCATGATCGGCGGGGTGATCGGCGGCACGATCGGCGGCATGATCGGCGGCATGATCGGCGGGGTGATCGGCGGCACGATCGGCGGCATGAAGCCGCCGCTCGGCGCTGCCGGGTGAACCGGCACTAGTCCCGCTTCATGCGGGAGAGCCGAGCCGCGGGTTCATCCCGCGGAACGCGGAAGAAGGGTGATCGGCCCTCACGACGCTCTATCGCGTGTCGCCGACCTCGTTCCTATCTGCGGGGCAGCGCCAGTCGGCCGGGATCGGCTAACCCCGGCGGCGCCGGCACGGCAAGCTCGCGTGCCATCGCTTCCAGACGGTCGGCGAGATGCTCGAGCGACCGCGCGCGCTTCCGCGACGCGTAGTAGTAGGTGGTCCGCGCCGTGGCGAACACGGTCAACAGCCACAGGGGAACGGCGATGGCGATGCCCGGCCCTGCCAGCACCCCTGCCTTGGCCAGTGTCGCGAAGAGTGGTCCGAGGCCTCCACCACCCACGCCTCCCCCGATGCCGCCGAAGATGCCCCCGATCAAGGTGCCGAGGTTCTCCTGGATCGTGATCCTGGTATAGCCGGCGCGGACCGCGACCACGACCTCGAGGCTGCGGTTACTCGGGCCGCGCACGAGGGACCAGGTGAACGACCGGCCCAACTGGCTCACCTGTCCCATGTTCTGGACCACACGCCGGATTTCGTCCACCAGCGTGGGGAACTCCGCCTCCGGTACCTCGCCCTCGACGACGCGTTCGTAGAACAAGCGGGTGGGCCCGCCGATCAGCCGGTTGCGGCGCATGGGCGCGACCGGCGCTGCCGGAGGGGTGGCGCCGGTGCTGAGGGACTGGGCCGCCGACCGCACAAGATCCGCCGGAATGCCCACGTCCGCGGCGAGCGCTTCGATCCCCCCGATGGTCATCGCGCCGCTCGCAGTGGGGTTCGAGGCCTCCCGCTCGGCGGCCAGGCGCACGATCTCGCGAACGTCGTCCTCGGAGTACTGGCGGCGCGGCGGAGCTGGGGCCGGTGCGCCGCGCAGCTCCGCGATCAACGTCGCCGGGCTCGGCGTGCGCTGATCATGCCGGATCGCAAGCCCACGCACCAGCGCCCCCTCGATGACGACGCCAACCTGCGCGAGGCGCGCCCGATGCGCGGCGGCGAGCTCGAGGAATCGGCCCATGCGGACGGCCTCCTCCGTGGGCCACCGACCGGGGATTTCTCCCACGAGCATCTCGTAGACGACGACGGCCAGACTGTACACGTCGGTGCGCTCGTCCAGGTCGGTGAGCCCCGCCGCCTGCTCGGGACTCATGTAGCCGGGGGTGCCAAGCGGGAAACCCGTGCGCGTCAGGTTGGCGCCGCCCGCCGTGCTGATCGCCTTGGCAATCCCGAAATCGCCGACCACCGGGTGTCCCTGCGAGAACAGGATGTTCTCGGGCTTGATGTCGCGGTGGAAGACCCCCATCCGATGCGCGTAGGTCAGGGCATCCGCCACCGAGCCCGCGATGGCGAGCGCCTCGTTGGCGTCGAGCCGTCCCGCATCGAGTCGCTGGCGGAGCGAGCCGCCGTCGATGTACGGCATGACGTAGAAGAGATACGCGGCGGGCGGACGGGCCGACGGGCCGACGGGCAACTGATCCGAGATCTCGTCGGCCCGTCGGCCCGTCGGCCCGCCGGCCCGTCCGCTGTCATACAGCGGCAGGATGTGCGGATGGTTCAGCCGCGCGGCGATCTCGATCTCTTTGAGGAACCGCTCGGAGCCGATGGACGCGGCCAGATCGGGTCGCAAGACCTTGAGCGCGACCTCGCGATGGTGCTTGCGGTCCCAACCCAGGTAGACGGTCGCCATTCCACCGCGTCCGAGGACGCGGCGGAGCTCGTAGCGGTCGGCGACCGCCGCCGCGAGATCGATGGGGACATCAGGAGGCATCAACGACGCAATATGGCGTCCAACGCCCACACCTGCGAGTTGCGTGGACGACCCCGCGGCCCCGGGTGGGCCCGCAACGCTCGCCAGCTATCCGGATGCGGGTACCCTATTCGTCCAAAAACGCCCCGTAAAGCCGCTTGGAACAATCGGGACAGATGCCATGGGTGAACTCGGCGTCGGAGCGCTCCTTGATGTAGACCTCGATTTGCCGCCAGTACCCCGTGTCGTCCCGCACCTTCTTGCAGGATGCGCAAATGGGGAGCAATCCGCTCAACGTCTTCACTTCCCGCAACGCCCTCTGCAACTCACCAATGAGGCGTTCGCGATCGGCTTCCGCCTCCTTGCGCGTCGTGATATCGAGCATGACGCCCTGCCAACACACCGGAGCGCCGTGTTCGTCGAGCACGAACTTCCCACGATCGTCCAGCCAATGTGTCGATCCGTCCGCGGCGATCACCCGATACTCATAGCGGTTGGAGCCGCCCGTCTCCATCGCGTGCGCGGTCTGTGCCAGCACCCATTCGCGGTCGTCCGGATGGATGACCGACACCCACCGCTTGGGATCCTCCAGCCATTTGTCGTGGGGAAAGCCCAGCCCAGCGATGTTCGGACTGACATAGATGGCCGAATACGGTGGGTGCGCTTCGGCGACGTAGACGATGGCAGGTAGGGTCTCGATGAGGCTCCCATACATCGCTTCGACTTCCGCCAGCGAGCGCCGGTTGGTCAACCCCTTCTCGGGAACCTTGGCCTTCTTCATGCCGTACCCCCCCAGGTGGCAAGTGCTGGAAGCTGTACGACCACGGGCTCCGGTGCCAGGGGGAGAGCCCGAACCCTCATTGCGTCGCTTCTGCCGACGCGGGTTGTGCGATGCGATGCGCGCTCACCGATCCACGTATTCATCACGTCCGTCCGATCTCACGGTCGCTATTCTGATCGCCGCGGGCGTCGCCGACTTTACGCGTCACCGGACATCCGGCGCCCCCCGCGCCATATTCCCGAGCACGGCCATCCCCTGGTGAACACCCAGATTCGGAGATGAGGGACCACCATGCCGTCGCACCGCGTCGTAGGCCCGCTCGTCATGGCCGCCCTGTGGGCGGCGCCCCTCCCCGGACAGAGTGTCACGTACGGTGTCGGGACTTGGGACCGTGATTCGCTTGGCAACCATCGCGTCGTGGTCCGGGTTGCGGGCGCCCATGACGCCGTGCGCGTCCACATCCCGTGGCGTCGGCGCGATGCGGACCCCGAGGGGACGCTGCTGATCGTACGGGACGCCAGAACGCACGCGCGGGTGGCGAATGTCGCCCGCGTGGCCATCCGGCGCGCGTATGGCGACCTCGCGTTCCAACCGACCACGGGTCCCGGCGACTACTACGTCTACTTCCTGCCGTACGTCATGACCGGTCGGAACTACCCCAAGGTGACGTATCCACCACCCGACTCGACCGCGGACCCCGCATGGCTCGCGCGCACGGGGCTCGGCGGCACCGGACGGCGGGCTGCGTGGGAGCGGCTACCCGCGGCACAGGTGATGGGCTACGAGTCGGCGGACTCGCTCGACCGGTTCACGACCATGGAGATCATCGCGACAGCGGAGGAGACGGCCGCGCTCGTCGCGCGTTACCCGGCCGCGTCGTTCCTCCTCTTCCCCGAGGACCGCACCCTCTCGATCCGCATGCCGCACGATCTGCCCCAGCGCTGGATCGCGGCAGGCGCCGAGCATCCCTTCACGGGCGACGCGCTCCGCGGCGAGTTCTACGCGTTTCAGGTGGGGCTCTATGCGGTGCGGGAAGGCACCGGCGTCCACGCGACCGTGAGCGACTTCCGCGGGCCCGGCGGCGCCATCATCATGGCGCGGGACACGAAGGCGTTCAACTTCGGCGGCAGCGACTGGACCGGCAAACCGTTTGCGCGAACGCTTCGGGTGGAACCTGGCGCGGTCCAGGCCCTGTGGTTCGGCGTCGCGATTCCTGACACCGTGGCTCCGGGGGCGTACACCGGCACCGTGACCGTCGCCTCGGGCAACGGCGAGGCGCGGTCGGTCGACATCACGTTGCGGGTGCGCCCGCAGACCATCGCGCACCACGGAGACGACGACGCGTGGCGGCTCGCGCGACTCCGCTGGCTCGACTCGCAGATCGCGGCGGACGATGAAGTTGCCGCGCCCTACACTCCCGTGACCGTGCATGGCAACCGGCTGGGCGTCCTGGGCCGGCGCGTCACGTTGGATAGCCTGGGTCTGCCTGCGGCCATCGAGAGCTTCTTCCACATCGAGATGACCCGGTTGGTCGACACGCCCCGCGCCATCCTGCGCGGGCCCGTGGCGCTCGTCCTGACGCGGCACGGCACCCCGATGCCATGGACCGGATCCGGCTGGCACATCACCCATCGGGCTCCAGGGATCGTGCGCTGGAGCGCGACGAACGCGAGCGCCCCAGTGACGATGCACCTCACGGGTACGCTCGAGTTCGACGGCACGATGGAGTACGCGATCGCGCTCACCACGACGGAGCCTGTGACGCTGGACGACGTCGGCCTCGACCTGCCGTTCGCCGCCGATGTCGCCCGCTACATGCTCGGCATGGGGCGGAAAGGCGGTGTGCGTCCCGATACGCTCACCTGGACCTGGGACGTGAAGCACAACCAGGAAGGTGCGTGGCTGGGCGACGTCAACGCCGGCTTGCAGTTCCTCTTGCGGGACGAGCGCTACGAGCGACCGCTCAACACCAACTTCTATCTCTCCAAGCCGCTCATCCTCCCGCGTTCCTGGTCCAACGACGGCCGGGGTGGCTGCCACCTGGGTGACGATCGCGCGGGCGTGTACTCCGTGCGGTGCTTCAGCGGTCCGCGCACCGTGACGCCCGGGGACACGCTGTGGTTCAACCTCCGGCTCACCGTGACGCCGTTCCGCCCCATCGACCCGGACGCGCAGTGGCAGACCCGCTTCTATCACCGCTACTCGCCCCTGGACTCCATCAAGTCGCTGGGGGCCAACGTGGTGAACGTGCACCACGCCACGCCGGTAAATCCCTACATCAACTACCCATTCCTGCGGGTCCCCGAGCTCAAGGCATACGTGGACTCGGCGCACGCGCTTGGGATGAAGGTCAAGATCTACTACACGGTGCGGGAGCTCTCGAACAGTGCGCCGGAGATGTTCGCGCTCAAGAGCCTGGGAGACGAGATCCTGTCCTACGGACCGGGCGGTGGTCCGCCCTGGCTCCAGGAGCATCTCGACGGGAACTACATCCCGGGCTGGTACGTCCCCGACCTGCGGGACGCCGCGGTCGTCAACAGCGGCGTCTCCCGTTGGCACAACTTCTATCTCGAGGGATTGAACTGGTTGGTTCGGAACGCGGGGATCGACGGTCTCTACATCGATGACGTCGCGTTCGACCGCACGGTCATGAAACGGGTGCGGAAGATCCTCGACCGCGGACGCCCAGGAGCCCTGATCGACCTCCACTCCGCCAATCAGTTCAACGTGCGGGACGGCTACGCCAACAGCGCCAATCTCTATCTCGAGCACTTCCCCTACATCGATCGCCTCTGGTTCGGCGAGTACTTCGACTACAACCAGCCGCCAGACTACTGGCTCACCGAAGTGTCGGGCATCCCGTTCGGTCTGATGGGGGAGATGCTCCAGGATGGCGGGAATCCGTGGCGCGGCATGCTCTTCGGCATGACGAACCGGCTCCCGTGGGCCGGCGACCCGCGTCCCCTATGGAAAGTCTGGGACGATTTCGGCATGGTGGGGAGCCGGATGGTGGGCTTCTGGGTGCCCGACGCGCCGGTGAAGACGGATCGAGGGGATGTGCTCGCGACGTCGTACGTGCGTTCCGACCGTGTGCTCGTGTCGCTCGGGAGCTGGGCGGCAGGCGACGTCGACGTGCGGCTCGCCGTCAACTGGAGCGGACTGGGGCTGGACCCGGCCCGCGCGACGATCACGGCACCGGCCATCGAGAATTTCCAGGACGCGGCGACGTTCGCGCCGGGCGATCCCATCCCCGTTCCCGCTGGCAAGGGCTGGCTGTTGGTCATCCGCGCGCGGTAGCGCCCAGTAGGCCGTGACCGAGATGTGTGAAGCGCCTGCGTCCGTTGGTGCCCGGCTTGAAAGCCGGGCTCGGCGGCGCGACTCGCGCCGCCGCGCCATGAATGGCGCTCGGCCCCCGGAGTGCTTCAGCACTCGTCGCCGTGAGGCGCCGAGCCGGCGTTTCAACGCCGGAACTCTGACCCGCCTCGGTGTGGGAAGTCCTGTGACGGTCCACTAGCGCCCGCACGCCGCGCGCACCGAGTCCAGCACCTGCCGGATGGGAGGCGAGGCGGCGATTGCCCGCAGTTCGTCATCCGCGAACGTCAGCGTTGCCCGGCGATCGACGGGCGCATTCACGATCGCCAGTGCCTCCCGGCATCTCCCTGCGGCCTGCTCCGCCCGTGCCCGCGCCACGCGCACCTCGAGATACACATCGCGCGGGTTGATCCCGCCCTCTTCGCTCGGGAAGAACCGATGGGCGAGCAGGCCCTCGGCTTCCGGGAATCGGCCTGCCTCGGCCAGCGTCCGGGCGGTGAGATAGACGAGCGGCGCCGGCATCCCCGCGCGATCGGGGTAGGCCAGCAGCGCATCAGCACGGTCGGACGCCGGCCGGCCCTGTGTGCGGAGCGTCTCGTCCAAGCCGACGTACAGTCCCATGTTCCTTGCGTCAACGGTCATTCCCTCGCGGAACAACTGCTCCGCGCGCGCGAGCGACCCGCCGGCGTTCAGCACCGCATAGCCCATGTCGCGATGCAAGGTGGGGATCCGCGGATTGAGCCGGCGAGCCACCTCCCATTGTGCCAGCGCACTGTCCGCCATGCCACCGGACATGTACAGGCTCCCCAGGAGGAAGTGGGCGGTCGCGTCGGTCGAATCAGACGTCAGCGCGGCGGCGAGCACGGCGAATGTCTCGGCACGATTGGGAAACACGTACGTCGTCGGCTGCCGCGCGGCGGCGGAGAAATCGGGTCCGCCGTCCGCCCCCATGCGCTGCCGCACGTATCCCCGGTAGTACGCGATGAGCGGGTAGGCGGATGGGTGGGGCATGCCAGGCTCTCGAGCGACGGCCTCGCTTTCCGGATACGGGCGCGAGAGGAGATTGAGCGCGTCGTCGAGCAGACCGAACCGCAGGTAGTCCTCCACCAGCTCGAGGATACGCTCGGGGTCGCCAGCGAGATGCGCCCAGAGCGCCCCCTCGGTGTCCGCCGGCGTTGCCCGACTGGCGAATCGCGTGGCCTCATAGTGGAGCAGCGAGGAGGTCGGATCCACCGCCGACCAGTGCATGAGCCGCTCGCGTGCCTCGTCCGCGCGACCTCGATGCCGCAGCAGCGCCACCTCGAGCCCGCCGGCCCGCACGTCCCACGGTGCCTCGACCACCGTCCGTCGCAGCAACGCCAACGCCTCGCCGAGTTTCCCGCCGCGCGCCGCGAGCGCCGCCAACTCGAACGCCGCGGCTCCGCGCCACGGGCCATAGCCCTGTGCGATCTCGAGCGCGCGCCGCCCGCCGGCGGTGTCGCCCACCGCGAGACGCGCGCGACCGAGGTAGTAGGCCGCCTCGTAGTCGTTGCTCACCCGCGTGGTTACGCGCGTGAGTTGGGGGATCGCGACGTCGTAGCGCTTGAGCAGAACCGCCAGCCTACCGAGGGCGCGGGTGAGCGACAGGCTTTCCGGCGTGCGCCGCAGCCCATCCGCGTACGCGTCGAACGCGACGAGCAGACGTCCCTCCCGTTCCTGCGACTCGCCGAACGCCAGCGCGTCGCCTTCGGTCCGCTCCGCCGGGGGAGGAAACGCGTATGCGCGCTGCGGCCCCGTGTGGATCAAGGAGTCGGGAGTGAAATCGTAGATGCCCTCCGTGTGCGTGAGGAGGATGGCACCGTCCGAGGACTTCAGCGTGAATGTGAGCGGCGAGCGCCGGGACATCACCGAGACGTCGCGGATCCACGTCCGTGCGGGCTCCAGGGTCACCGTCTCCGAATCGATGGTCCCACCGGCGTTGGAGACCACGACCAACGCATTCGCGAGCCGCCGAGTGACGTTGAGCGCGAGGTGGAGCGTGCCGTCCTCGCGTCTCCGGACGTTCACCACCGCGTCGCGGGTCGCGGCGGACACCGAGTCCAGGCCTCGGATCGGGATCCAGTACTCGGCGAACGTCACCACTTCGCGTGGCTCGAGGAACCCATACGTCTCCTGGTTGCGGAACAGCCCACGCTGGATTTCGGCGTAGGCACTGTTGTCGTCCGATAACGCGCGGCGCCATCGCAGGCCGTTCGCGTCCCCGCCCCAGGACCAGATCTTCTTGGCCGGCAGATCGAACGGGGAGGACCAATGGACCCCGCCGGCTTCCGTGCGCGGATGGTAGACCGCCATCCACGGCTCGCGGCTCCCGTAGGCGAACCGCGAGACCGGTCCGAACAGGTGGTTGCCGACGACGCTGTTGTCCGTGCCCCGCGCGTCTACCGGCCAGGTGTCCACGTTGGTGAAACCGTGGCTTGCGGTGTACCGCATGGGGTAGATGATCCGCGAGTCGTCCCACACACGCACCGCGGCGTTCGTCCACCAGTAGAAGCGGTGCCGCAGGTCGCCACGATTGAACAGCGTCGTGTGCTGCTCGAGCACGGCGCGCCCCGGTCGCAGCGTCAGCTGCACGCGCCACTGCATGCCGGTCACGCGGTCGATGTTGCCGATCCAGACGGACGCGCTGCCATCGGTGCCGTTCGACAACGCGAAATCCACCGGGGACGCAGTCATCCAGTTGTGCGACACCGGGAAGTTGAACTCCACGCCAAGCGCCGCCCATGCTCCCCGGTAACCGATTTGGGTGAGCTTGATGGACGGGTTGGCGTAGAACACCTCCGCCCCGTTCACCTTGTCTCGGCAGCTGTACAGGTGCCCCCCCAGGTCCGGGAGGATGGTGCACCGGAGGTACGTGTTCTCGAGCACGAGCGTGCGCCACACACGGGGCGCGCGCCGGTTGGTGAGGTTGTTGCGAATGGTGTACGGGTAGTTCACCCGCGCGGGCTTGAAGAAGTCAAACGGCGGGTTCGGATCCGGGAGACCCTCCACATACGTCGGAATCGTGAGCGTGTCCTGCCAGGCGTGGGCGATCCCGCGATCCTGCGCCACCATGCTCCCCGCCGATATCGCCAGTGCAGCCGTAACCGCTGCCATCTCGATGCGACCCATTGTGCGCCTCCGGACGTCGTGCCCTCCTCCATACTGCACGTGCGGACCGTTTCCGGCAGGGCCGGGGAACCGACGCCGCCGGGACGCTGCTCAGGGCGCGGCCAGGAACCAGTCCAGCGCCGTCTCGGAGATGTCCGCGGGCACGCTGTGCGGGCCGGTGAATTCCCGGTAGGTCACGTCGTAGCCCGCGTCGCGCAGCTCCGGCACGATTACGTCGCGGCTGCTGCTCACGGGCAGCACCGTGTCCTCGGTGCCGTGCGAGATGAAGACGGGGGGGGTGCCGACGATGGGAGTGCCGGGGTGGAAGAACCCGGGTGAGTAGGCGATCAGGTGGCTGAACAGGTCGCCGTTGCACACGCCGAGCGACAGCGCGTACGAGGCGCCATCGGAAAATCCGCCCAGGACGATGTGCGCGGGATCGATCGCGCAGTGCGCGAAGGTGTACGCCAACGCCTCGTCGAGGAACGCAACGTCCGGGCCGAAACCGCCGAGCACCAGATCCCAGGTGTAGGAACGGGAGTCCGGCGCCAGGAAGACCATCCCGCGCGCTTCCGAGCGGGTGTAGTAGCTCTGCCACGCGGACCCCGCACCGCTGGCGCCGTGCAGCGCGACGAACAGCGGCATCGGTGTATCCGGGGAGTAGCTCTGCGGAACGTAGAGGACACCATCCCGGTTCGCGGTGCCGAGCCCCAAGAAGCTCTCGCCCAATGTCGGCGTCCCGGTGGGCGTGCCCGGTCGGGCCGACAGTCGCGGACTCCCCAGTGGCCCGGTCCCATTGCTGCAGCGGGCCAGCGCCGGCGCGGCCGCCACAGCTAGGCCGACCTTGACGAAGTCGCGCCGGGACATGCCCGGTCGGATGGAGAACGGGAAGCGTCTTCCGCGAGTCATGCTGGTTGCCTTTGGGCGTTGGGAGCAGCGATGGCGACGTCGTGTCGCCAGGGGACTGGGGCACGGGTCGCAACGGAGTCTTGCTGGCGAGTACCCCGTTCAGACGATGGCAGTTCCGGCAGCGCGTGCGCGCGTGAACTCTTGGCTCGGCACCGGCCCGTGAACGGGCGTTGGCTTCCGCTTCAGCGGACGATGCCGAGCCGCGGCTTCAAGCCGCGCATTCCGCGCGGGGCAGCGGCCTCACGGCAGTGATACCCACACCACCTCGGAAATGCGGGGTCTTCCCACGGGAATCGTCACAGCTTCTTGATTTCCGCCAACACTCGCTCGGGTGTCATCGGCAGGTGGTGGATCCGCGCACCAGTCGCGTCGAAGATCGCGTTCGCGACCACGGCGCCCATGTTGATGATGGCCGGCTCACCGCCGCCCTGTGGCGCCATGGCATCGTTCGGTACGAGCACCGTTTCGATCTTCGGCATCCACGAGAACCGCGCCAGGTGATACGTGTCGAAGTTCACGTCGAGGATCTTGCCGTTCTCGAACCGGACTTCCTCGGCGAGCGTGTAGCCAAGCCCCATGGCGACGCAACCTTCCACCTGCATCCGCGCCCCGTCCGGGTTCACCACGACCCCCATCTCCTGCGCGCACACGACCCGATCGACCTTCACGGCGCCCGTGGTCCGATCGACCGTGACCTCCGCCACGTGGGCCACGTACGACCCCGCATCGATCCCGCACGCGAGCCCGCGTCCCTTCCCCGTCTTGCGTGGCGCCACCCGGGGGCTCCAGCCGGCAGCTTTCCCGGCCGCCTCGAGCACCGACAGCATGCGCGGGTCCGTGGTGTTCTTCGTTCGGAACTCGAGCGCGTCCATGCCGGCCGCCGCGGCCATGATGTCGATCTGTTGCTCGGCCGCGAATCGGTTCGTGTTGGCCGCCGGCGCGCGCCACGGTCCCACCGCGAACGGGTGGTAGCCGTCGGCATTGCCGCCGCCCCATTCACCGTAGACCCGCACCATCTTGTTCGGCACGTCGTAGAAGACGTCGGAGCCGCGCGATCCCGCGCCGTACACCTGATGGTCCCACAACACGATCTTGCCCGTGCCGTCGATACCCGACGCCACCTTCACCACGGCGGCGGGCCGGAACGTATCGTAGAAGAACTCCTCGGCGCGGGTCCACGCCACCTGGACCGGCTTGCCGGTGATCTTGGCGAGCTGGGCGGCCTCGACCGCCTGCGGCCCCGGGGTCTTCCCACCGAACCCGCCGCCCACGTACGGCGTGAACACCCGCACGTTCTCCTGCGGGAACCCAATGGCCCGTGCCACGGCGGACCGCACCGGGAACGGGCCCTGCGTCGATGCCCAGACGACCATCTTCCCGTCTTGCAGCTCCGCCACCGCCGTGTGAGGCTCCATGGGCGCGTGCGCCACGTAGGCGTTGTAGTACGTGACGTCGAACGACTGCACGCACGCCGCGTGCCCGGCTGCGAGACTGCCGGCGGGCTCCCGTGTGTTGGGAGCGGACGCGGCGCTCACGAGATGATCGAAGATCGTCTCGGTGTTCAGGGCGGGCGCCCGCAGATCGAAGTCGGCCTTCACCAGGTGCAGCGCTTGCTCGGCCGTCTCGGGATCCGCGGCGAGCACGGCGACCACTCCGTCCTGATTCACCACGGTGACGCCGGGCATCGCCTGCGCGGCCGACGTATCGACGCGCGTCAGGCGGGCATCGTGCGCGGGCGGGCGGACGAGCCGAGCGTAGAGCATGCCCGGACGCCGGATGTCGCCGGCGTACTTGGCCGCGCCCGTCACCTTCTCGATGCGGTCGAGCCGCTTGGGCGACTGCCCCATCACGCGGAACCGCTCGACGGCCGTGAGGATGGCCTTCTCGTCCACCGTGTGCGTGATCTTCTGACCCTTGGCCAGCTCACCGTAGGTGACGCGCCGGCTCTTGTCCGCCGTCGCGTAGACGGTGCCATGGTCGACCGTGAGCGCCGCGCGCGGCAGCCCCAGCCGCTGTGCGGCGAGGTCGGTGAGGATCAGGCGCGCCTGCGCGGCCGCGGCACGCACCGCCGGCCCGAACATGCGCGTGGTCAGCGATCCAAACGTGCCCATGTCGTAGGGGCAGGTGTCCGTGTCGCCCATGACGATGTGCACGGCGTCCATCGCCACGCCCAGCTCCTCCGCGGCCATCTGGGTCAGCGACGTCATGATGCCCTGCCCCATCTCGATCTTGCCCGAGTACAGCGTGATGGTGCCGTCCTCGGCGATGTGCAGGTACGCGTTGATGTCTTCCGGATAGCCACGGCGCTGCCGCAGCTCGCGCAGATCCGCGATCGACTTGAGCGGCAGGTTCACCAGCACGACGATCCCGCCGCCCAGCACCTTCACGAAGTCGCGGCGATCCATCAGCGTGAGGTCACTCATGATCGCCTCCCGCCGTCCCCGCGGCCGCCATCGCGATGGCCTCGACGATCCGCTTGTGCGCCCCACAGCGGCAGAGGTTCCGCTCCATGCCCTCGACGATCTCGTCGTTTGAGGGCTTGGGATTCCCGAGCAACATGCCATAGGCATTCATGATCATGCCCGGCGTGCAGTAGCCACACTGGAACCCACCGTGCTCGGCAAAGGCGGCTTGCAGCGGATGCAGCTTCCCGCCGCTCGCGAGGCCTTCGATGGTCGTGACCTTCTTCCCCTGCACGTACGCCAGGTTCGTCTGGCAGGACCGCACGGCCTTGCCATCCACGATCACCGTGCACGACCCACATTGGCCCACGCCGCAGCCGTACTTGGTGCCGGTCAGCTCGAAATCGGTCCGTAGCACCCAGAGCAGGGTGCGGCTGGGCTCGGTGTCGAGCGTGACGGGTTTGCCGTTGAGCGTGAACCGGATGGTGTCTCTCATGGCGCCTCCTCGCAGCCGCCAGACCTGATCCCAGGCCCTCTCCAACCCGATGCCTCACCCCCCTGCCGCCTGTCCGCGTACGCGGAGAGGGGGAGAAGAGGGGAATGGACTAAGACAGCGCGGCGGGAATGAAGAGGAATTGAAGGGGAGGTGAAGAAGCGTGACCCCGCCCCTTGCCTGGAGGTGAGGCAACGGGCGCGGAACTCCGAGGTGCGGCTACTGGGGTGAGGCCACTGGGTTTGGGCTACAGGTAGGACACCGTCAGCGTAATCGTCCCCATGTACGTGTCCGGCAGTGTCCCCACCGGAGGTGACACGGTGCCACTGATCCCGATGGTCAGCGTGCCCGAGGCGTTGAGGGTGGCGATGTACGGCCCATTGGGATCGAACGACGTGAAGAACGTGGGGAACAGGCTCCAGTTCAGGCCGTCCGACACGCCGAAGCTGATGGGAATGGAGCCACTCGGTGCCGTGAGCACCGTGGGGAGCGCGAACGTCACGCTGATCACCGTGCTGGGCTCTCCCGTCAAATCGAACCGGCCGGCATCGGTGGCGAGGTCCGCCGGCGCTGCCGAGGTGCCCACGACGACGGTGCCGAAGTTGAGGTCGTTGACGCCCGTGGCGGTGAGTGGCGCGAGGGTGAGCACCGCCGCGTCGACCCCGATGGTGGCAACCGCTTGCGCCGCGACGGGCCGAGTCCCCAGGCCGGCCAAGGCCAGGGCGACCGCCCCGCGAGCGACGCGGCGGATCCTCATTCGTCTACGCCGTATCTGTAGCTCTGTTACCACGCGGGCTCCCCTCCCGGTGCCGCCTGGCGGAGGCGGCGGGCTGTCGAAACTACTCGTCGGCAAGGAGTGCGCCAGGGAGCGCGAGGCCGCCGGCCGGGAAGCGGGCTGGCCGTGCCGCTCCGACGACCCTATGGTTCAGGGGCCCGTCGATTTGATGACGCTCCCGGCACCCGAGGTGGCTACCATGAGCGACGTGGGCACGTTTCGAACGACGATCGCCATCGAGAACCCGCTCCGCCGCGGTGAGCGGCGCGCGCTTCCCAACACGCTGGTGGACACCGGCGCCGAGCTGACGTGGGCGCCGACCGCGGTGCTCGAGGCGCTCGGCATCGCCAGACAAAAGCGGTTGGGGTTTCGCACCGCGGACGGGCGCGCCGTGTTTCGCGACATCGGCTATGCGATCGTGCACGCCGGGGGCACCGAGACGATCGACGAGGTGGTCTTCGCCGAGCCCGGCGACATGATCCTGCTTGGCGCCCGCTCGCTCGAGGGACTGAATCTCCGCGTGGATTCCCGGACCAAACAACTCGTGGATGCCGGGCCGATCGTCGCGGCGCTCGCCATGAGCGCCTGAGCCCGCCCAAACGGGACCCGAGGGCCGAGGTGCTGGCCTCAGCGGGCCAGTGACTACATCTTTGGCGTCCATGACTGACGCCCCCAGCCGTCTGTCTTCAACGACCGTTCAGCGTGCAGCGTGCAGCGTGCAGCGTGGCTCCCCGCGCTGGGCAGGTCCGCTGCACGCTACACGCTACACGCTACACTAGGCCACCACCCCGTGACCGACCCCAGCACCCGGCTCTCCACCGCCCTGTCGGATCGCTACGTCATCGAGCGCGAGCTGGGCCAGGGCGGTATGGCCACGGTCTATCTCGCCCACGACGTCAAGCACGACCGCAAGGTC